>NZ_JBITCL010000004.1:353810-468545 GCF_044453165.1 Streptomyces sp. NPDC051740
CCCGCGGGCAGTCGTGCCGCTGGGGCGGCACGGGTGGGCGCGACGGCACCCCGTCATCGCCGGGCTGCGTAGTGCCCCCCCCGCCCGGCACCAACACACACGAGCACCTGGGCCGGCGCGCTGCTTCACGGTCCGTCTGGAAAGTACGCGCCCCCGGCGTTGGCGGGGCGGGCGCAGCTACGTCGGAGGACCTGTTCGCGCGCCTGGCGCGCAGTCACCAGCACCGTACGGCACTGGTGCTCGACCTGATGCTCCACCGGCACCCACCGTGCCCGAAAACGCCCGGCGAACGCGTCACTCCAACGCGCCAGCGCACGGGCGGCGGAGACCAGTTCGGCCACCGTCGGATAGCGCAGCTCCAGCAGCGGACCCACCCCCGTCACCACCACCCGAACCCGCATGGCGCAGTACCCCACGGTGAGGAGGCGGTGTCAAGGGCGCTCAGTCCGGGAGCCGTTCCAGCAGCGCCACGGGTGAGCGCCCGAGCAGTTCCGCCACGCGCGCGTGCCCGCCGAACTCCCGTCCCGGCTCCAGCACGTCGGCCCACCGTCCCGGTGGCAGGGGCAGACGGGTGTCGCGCCAGCCGCCCGCCTCCGCCAGCCGGAGCGACAGCCGGGTCACGGCGGTGAGCACCTCGCCGGAGCGCACGAAGGCCAGGCAGTGCGCCGCCGCGGGCCCCTCGGCGGACAGCGGTTCGTACGAGGCCGTGTCACCGAAGACGTCCGGCCGCCGCGCCCGCAGCCCCAGCGCCGCCCGCGTCACCGCCTCCTTGCCGCTCCCGTCGCTCCCGTCGACCGTGAACCGGGCGGGCCGCCGGTTGTCCGGGTCGACCAGCGCCCGGTACTCGTGCTCCGTGCCCTGGTAGAGGTCGGGCACCCCCGGCATCGTCAGCTGCACCAGCGCCGTACCCAGGACGTTCGCCCGGATGTGCGCCTCCAGCGAGGCGCGGAACGCCGCCACCCGCTCGCCCGGCACCCCGCACGGTCCCGCCGCCACGAACCGCGCCACCGCCTCCTCGTACGGTGGCTCCTGCTCCGTCCAGCTCGTGTACAGGCCCGCCTCCCTCACGTGCTTCAGCAGCGCCCCCCGCACCCGCTCCTCCTCCGCCGGGCCGAGCCCGAACACCGTCTGCCAGGCCGCCCACGCCAGCTGCGCGTCCGGCACGCCCTCGCCCGCGCGGGTGACCTCCGCCAGGACGTCCGCCCAGCGCTCCGGGCACTCGGCGAGCACCTGCAGCGCCGCCCGCACATCGGCACTGCGCTTGGTGTCGTGCGTCGAGACGACCGTCCCGGTCGACGGCCAGTCGCGCTGCACGCGCGCGCAGTACGCGTGGAACCGTTCCGGGGACACCGCCGGGTCGCCGGGGTTCCCGCCCACCTCCGTCGCCGACAGCAGCGGCACATAGCGGTAGAACGCCGTGTCCTCCACGGCCTTGGCCCGCAGCGCCGACGCGGTCTGCGCGAACCGCGTACGGAACTCCACGTACTCCGCGCCGTCCCCGTACCGCCCGAGCACCAGGTCCCGTACGACGTCCACCGCCCCGGCCTCCTCGGGGACGGCGAAGGCGAGCCGGGCCTCGGCGGCGGCCTCCTCGGTGACCACCGCGGAAGCGTCCACGGAGTCGTACGGGCGGTACACCTCCAGCCGTACCAGCAGCTCCTGGAGGGCGGTGCGCAGCGCCCAGGGCGCGCGGTCGCGCAACCCGGTCTCCGGAGCGGTCGCGCACAGCCGGCTCGTCAGCCGGACCAGCCGGTCCACCTCGGCGGCCAGCTCGTGCGTGAGCACCTTGTACGCGGCCCGCCGGACCGTGGCGTCCCAGTCGCCGCCCCGGTCCGTCTGCGGGGCCGCGAACCGCCGGTACCGGCCGAGCAGCTCCCCGAACCCCGCCGGGTCCGTGAACAGCCCGTCCACGTGCCGCAGTGCGTCGTAGCCGGTGGTGCCGGCGACCGGCCAGGAGGCGGGCAGCGGCTCCCCGTCGGAGAGGATCTTCTCCACCACCGTCCAGCGGCCGCCCGTGGCCTCGTGCAGCCGCCGCAGATAGCCGTCGGGGTCGGCCAGCCCGTCGGGGTGGTCGACGCGCAGCCCGTCGATCACGCCCTCCCGGAGCAGCTCCAGGATCTTGGCGTGGGTGGCCTCGAACACCTCCGGATCCTCCACCCGCACCCCGATCAGCTCGGAGATGCTGAAGAACCGCCGGTAGTTCAGCTCGGTCCGTGCCAGGCGCCACCACACGGGGCGGTACCACTGCGCGTCCAGCAGCTCGGGCAGTGGCAGCCCGGCCGTCCCCTCGCGCAGCGGGAACGCGTGGTCGTAGTAGCGCAGCACGTCGCCGTCGGTCTTCAGGTGCTCGGCCTCCTGGCCGAGCGGCCCCCCGAGCACCGGCAGCAGCACCTGCCCGCCCTGCGCCTCCCAGTCGATGTCGAACCACCGCGCGTGGCGCGAGGCGGGGCCGTCGCGCAGCACCTCCCACAGGGCGGGGTTGTGGCGCGGGGACATCGCCATGTGGTTCGGGACGATGTCCACGACCAGGCCGAGCCCGTGCTCCCGCGCGGTGCGCGCCAGCTCCCGCAGGCCCTCCTCGCCGCCCAGCTCCTCGCGCACGCGTGCGTGGTCCACCACGTCGTAGCCGTGCTGCGAGCCGGGCACGGCCTCCAGGACGGGCGACAGATGCAGATGGGACACGCCGAGCGAGGCCACGTACGGTACGGCGTCCGCCGCCGCCCGGAACGGGAAGCCGGGCTGCAGCTGCAGCCGGTAGGTGGCCGTGGGCACCGCCGGGTCAGGTCGCTCAGGGGTCATGGGAACGTACGTACCCGCGTGACCGCGTTTCGTGCCATCGCTCCTCCGTTCGGGGGCGAAAACGTAAGGGGTCGCGCGCCCGCCTACACCGGCCGCTGCAACACCGTCATGCTGCGGTCGGTCAGCGTCAGCCGGGTGCCGGCCGCCACCTTCGGACCGGTCCCCGGCGGGACGCCGTCCGCGCGGGCGGTGTCGACGACGACCTGCCACTGCCGGCCGTGGTCGACCGGCACCACGAAGTCCAGCGGCTTCGGCGAGGCGTTGAACATCAGCAGGAACGAGTCGTCCGTGATGCGCTCCCCGCGCTGACCGGGCTCGGAGATCGCGTTGCCGTTGAGGAACACCGTCAGCGCCGACGCCCGCGCGGAGTCCCAGTCCCGCTGGGTCATCTCCGCGCCCCCGGGAGTGAACCAGGCGATGTCGGAGAGGTCGTCGTGGGTGCCCTCCACCGGCCGGCCGTGGAAGAAGCGGCGCCGCCGGAACACCGGGTGGTCCTTGCGCAGCCACACCATCGCGCGGGTGAACTCCAGCAGCTGCCGGCGCATGTCCTCCCCGCCGTCCTCCCCCTCGCCGGGCGTGGGCCAGTCCAGCCAGGCCAGCTCGTTGTCCTGGCAGTAGGCGTTGTTGTTGCCGTGCTGGGTGCGGGCCACCTCGTCGCCGTGGCTGATCATCGGCACGCCCTGGGACAGCATCAGCGTGGCGATGAAGTTGCGCATCTGCCGGGCCCGCAGCCGCAGCACGTCCGGGTCGTCGGTCCCGCCCTCGGCACCGCAGTTCCAGGACCGGTTGTGGCTCTCGCCGTCCCGGTTGTCCTCGCCGTTGGCCGCGTTGTGCTTGTCGTTGTACGACACGAGGTCGTGCAGGGTGAAGCCGTCGTGGCAGGTGACGAAGTTGATCGAGGCCAGCGGGCGCCGCCCGTCGTCCTGGTACAGGTCGGAGGAGCCGGTCAGCCGGGAGGCGAACTCCGCGAGCGCGCGCGGCTCGCCCCGCCACAGGTCCCGCACGGTGTCGCGATACTTGCCGTTCCACTCGGTCCACAGCGGCGGGAAGTTGCCCACCTGGTAGCCGCCCTCGCCCACGTCCCACGGCTCGGCGATCAGCTTCACCTGGGAGACGATCGGGTCCTGCTGCACCAGGTCGAAGAACGACGACAGCCGGTCCACCTCGTGGAACTGCCGCGCGAGGGTCGCCGCCAGGTCGAAGCGGAACCCGTCGACGTGCATCTCGGTGACCCAGTACCGCAGCGAGTCCATGATCATCTGCAGTACGTGCGGGGACCGCATGAGCAGGGAGTTCCCCGTGCCCGTCGTGTCCATGTAGTACTGGGGATCGTCGGTCAGCCGGTAGTACGAGGGGTTGTCGAGGCCCTTGAGGGACAGGGTCGGACCCAGGTGGTTGCCCTCGGCGGTGTGGTTGTAGACCACGTCGAGGATCACCTCGATCCCCGCCTCGTGCAGCGCCTTCACCGCCGACTTGAACTCCAGCACCTGCTGGCCCCGGTCGCCCCAGGACGCGTAGGCGTTGTGCGGGGCGAAGAAACCGATCGTGTTGTAGCCCCAGTAGTTGTTCAGGCCCATGTCCACCAGGCGGTGGTCGTTGACGAACTGGTGCACCGGCATCAGCTCCAGCGCCGTCACCCCCAGCTCGGTCAGGTGCTCGATCACCGCAGGGTGCGCGAGGGCCGCGTAGGTGCCGCGCAGCTCCTCGGGCAGCCCCGGGTGGCGCATGGTGAGGCCCTTGACGTGGGCCTCGTAGATCACCGTGTGGTGGTACTCCGTACGGGGGCGCCGGTCGTCGCCCCAGTCGAAGTACGGATTGACCACGACCGACGTCATCGTGTGCGGTGCCGAGTCGAGGTCGTTGCGGCGGTCGCGGTCGTCGAAGTGGTAGCCGTACACCTCCTCGCCCCAGTCGATCTCCCCGCTGATCGCACGCGCGTACGGGTCGAGCAGCAGCTTCGCCGAATTGCAGCGCAGCCCCCGCTCGGGGGCGTACGGCCCGTGCGCACGGAAGCCGTACCGCTGCCCGGGCATGACCCCGGGCAGGTACGCGTGCCGCACGAACGCGTCGCTCTCGCGCAGTTCGATCGCGGTCTCGGAGCCGTCGTCGTGCAGCAGACACAGCTCCACTCGGTCCGCGGCCTCCGTGAAGACCGCGAAGTTCGTTCCGGCGCCGTCGTACGTGGCACCGAGCGGATACGCCTCGCCAGGCCAGACCTGCATGGATACGACTCTTTCAGGTGTACGGCGCCGGTGGGGCGCCTTGGCTCCGAGTGTTTCCGTGTCTCCCCGAACGGACGGGAATCACCTTCTACCCAGGTCCGCCGGGTCCGATGACCCGTGCCCACCGCTTGCCCCGCTATGAATCAGCTCACTCCCGGGGGCCCTCGGGGCGGAACGGTCCCGTGATTGCGGGAAGTTGGGAAACGACCCTGTCCATCGGGCTGCACCGCGCGCCGCTGGCGGAGTACTCTCCTTGATCGTCGGGACGGGAGTGCTCGGGGGAGCGGAAGGCGGTAAGCGGGTGGGCGCGGGAGGGCTGGAACTGCCCCCTGGTGACGGCGGTCACGAGGGGAGTGGTTCCACGGACGTCCCGCCCGGTGCGGTGTCCCTGGCACGGCCGATGGACGCGGGCTCGATCGGGCCGGAGCTGGACTGGGGCGCCGACGCCTGGCGCGAGGTGCGCACCCGCGCCCAGCGGGCCGGCCGCGCCTACATCTGGCTGAACCTCGTCGAGCAGCGGCTGCGCGCGGTCGTGGCGGCCGTGCTGCGGCCCGTCTACGAGCCCGTGCACGGCGACGACTGGGTGGTCGCCGCCGCCGGACCCGCCGGGCAGGAGTGGGTGCAGCGCGCGGTCGCCGTGCGCGAGGTCAGCCGCCGCAAGGGCTATCTGCTCGACCCGGCCGACGACAACGTCCTGTCCTTCCTCACGCTGCCGCAGCTGCGCGAGCTGATGGTGGCGCACTGGCCCTGCTTCGAGCCGTACTTCGACGACCGCCGGGACGTCGAACTCGCCCTGGACGAGCTGGAGGTCACCCGCAACGTCGTCTCCCGCAACCGCGCGCTGTCCGAGGCGGTCCTCGCCCAGGCCGAGCGGGCCTCCGCGCGGCTCCTTGAGATGCTCGGCGCCGGCGGCGACGTGCCGTCCGCGCGCCGGCTGCCCGTCGACGCGGTCGAGGACCTGGTCGGCGACCGGTACGCCGACGTGGTCGCCGTCCACCCGGACCGGGTGCGGCTGCTGCGCCAGTTCCCGGCCGAGGACATCTTCGGCGGGGCCCGCCGGCTCGACGCCCTCGGCATCGGCCTCAACCTGCTGGTGCAGAACTTCTCCGGGCGCCGTCTGGTGCGGCTGGCGGAGTCCGGCTGCCGGGTGCGGCTGCTGTTCCTGAACCCGGCCTCCAGCGCGGTCAAGCGCCGTGAGCGCGAACTCGGCCTCAAGCGCGGCGAGCTCGGCCGCAGCGTCGAGATGAGCATCCTGCACATGCGCCGGGTCCGCTCCCGGCTGCGCGACCCCGGGGCCTTCGAGATCCAGGTCTACGACGAGACGCCCCGCTGCACCGCCTACCTCGTGGACGGGGACGGGTCGGACGGCATCGCGGTCGTGCAGAACCATCTGCGCCGGGCCCGGGGCATGGAGGCACCGGTACTGGTCCTGCGCAACGGGACCAAAGTGGTCAAGCCGGGTGAAGTCGAGGAGGGCGGGCTGTTCCCCACCTACCGCGAGGAATTCGAGCTGATGTGGACGGATTCGCGCCCAGTGTCGTGAATGCCCCGGGTCGGGGCCGGTAAGCGGAACGCGATCCTCTGATTGTCAGTGGTGCGTGCGAAGGTGGGAACCACTGGGGGAACGCACCACACAGAAGGGGGACGGCCCATGGGCTGGCACCGGGAGCCGCTGATCGGCTTCGACCTGGAGACGACGGGTACCGACCCGCGCGAGGCACGGATCGTCACGGGGGCCGTGATCGAGGTCAGGGCGGGAGAGCCGGGGGACCGCCGGGAGTGGCTGGCCGACCCGGGCGTACCCATCCCGGAGGACGCGGTGGCCGTCCACGGCATCAGCAACGAACGCGCGACCGCCGAGGGCAGCCCCGCCGACCGGGTCGCCGACGCCATCGCCGACGTCCTCACCGCCCACTGGAAGACGGGCGTCCCGGTCGTCGCCTACAACGCCGCCTTCGACCTGTCCCTGCTCTCCGCCGAACTGCGGCGGTACGGGCTGCCGTCCCTGCGCGACCGCCTGGGCGGCGCCGATCCCGGCCCGGTCATCGATCCGTACACCATCGACCGCTCCGTCGACCGCTACCGGCGCGGCAAGCGCAACCTCGAAGCGGTCTGCGCGGAGTACGGCGTCGTCCTCGACGCGGCGCACGACGCGACCGCCGACGCCCTCGCCGCGGCCCGGCTGGCCTGTGCGATAGCCGGCCGCCACCCCAAGGTGGCGGCCCTCGACCCGGCGGAGCTGCACCGCCGCCAGATCGAGTGGTACGCCGCGTGGGCGGCGGACTTCCAGGACTTCCTGCGCCGCAAGGGCGACACCACCGCGGTGATCGACGGCACCTGGCCGCTGCGGGAGCCGGCGGGCGAGCGGGTCTGACGCGCCGGGCGGCCGGTATGTCCTCACCGGCCGGTCACCTTCGCGCACCGCGGACAGGAGTGGGCCGGCCGGGTCGAGGCGAACCGGGCCGTCGCCTACCGCATCGACTGCGACGTGGCCCGTGCACGCTGGTACATGGGTCCAGGACTCACTTCCGCTCACTGACCAGGAACGGTCAGAAGGGGTACCAGCGCACGGTCTCGTCCCCGTCCCGCAGCGACGCCACCCGGCGCCGGAACTCGGCCAGCGCCTTGGGGTTGTTCGGGGCGTGCTGGGCGACCCAGGCGCAGCTGGCGGTCTCCCGCGCGCCGCGCAGCACCGAGCAGCCCTCCCAGGCGCGCACGTCCCAGCCGTAGGCGGCGGTGAAGGACGCGTACGCCTCGTCCGGCAGCCCGTAGCGGTCGTGCGAGAGGGCCATGACCACCAGGTCGTGCTCGCGCAGGTCGGCCGAGAAGGTCTCCAGGTCGGTCAGGACCGCCCCGTCCGGCCCGATGTACACGTTGCGGGGCAGCGCGTCCCCGTGGATGGGCCCCCGCGGCAGCTCGGGCGTCAGCGCCGCCGCGGCCGCCGCGAAACCGTCGCGCCGCTCGCGCAGGTACGCCGCGTCCGCGGGGTCGACGGCGTCGCCCGCCAGCCGCAGCCAGCGTTCCACACCGCCCAGCAGCTCGCGGGGCGGCAGCGGGAACGGGGGAGCGGGCAGTGCGTGCACCAGCCGCAGCAGCCCGGCCAGATCCCGGGGTTCGGCGGGCCGTACCGCCTCCGGCAGCCGGTGCCACACGGTCACCGGGTGACCGTCGACCAGCAGCGCCTCCGGCTCGGCCGCCCGCACCGCCGGTACGCCCTGTTCCGCCAGCCATCCCGCGACGGTCAGCTCCCGGCGGGCCCGCTCCAGCAGCTCGGTGTCCCGGCCCACCTTGACGACCAGGCCATCGGTGGCGAACACCGCGTTCTCACCGAGGGCGAGCAGCCGCGCGTCCGCCGCCGCACCGGGCAGCACCCCGACCGCCGCGAGTACGTCCCGCGCCCGTGCCTCGTCCATCCGTCCGCCTCCGTGTCCGTGCGCGTCCGACCGCCGGTATCCGGCCATCCGTCGGTCAGTTTCGCATTCGCGCGGGTGGCGGCGGTGTGCGCGGTGCCTCGACGAGCTGCGCGAACGGCTGGAGGAGGACGGGAACCCGGTCCTGGCCCGCCACCAGCGCTGAGCGGCGCGCGAAATGCTGTTGCACGAGACGTATCGTCTCGTTTACTGTCGGCGCATGACCACTCCCGCGCACATCGCCATGTTCTCCATCGCCGCCCACGGGCACGTGAACCCGAGCCTCGAGGTGATCCGCGAGCTCGTGGCGCGCGGCCACCGGGTCACGTACGCGATTCCGCCGCTGTTCGAGGAGAAGGTCGCCGAGACCGGCGCCGAGCCCAAACTGTGGAACAGCACGCTGCCGGGTCCCGACGACGACCCGTCGGCCTGGGGCACCACCCTGCTGGACAACGTGGAGCCGTTCCTCGCCGACGCCATCCAGGCGCTTCCGCAGCTCATCGAGGCCTACGAGGGTGACACCCCCGACCTGGTGCTGCACGACATCACCTCCTACCCGGCCCGCGTGCTCGCCCACCGCTGGGGCGTGCCCGCGGTCTCCCTCTCGCCGAACCTCGTCGCCTGGGACGGGTACGAGGAGGAGATCGCCGGGCCCATGTGGGAGGAGCCGAAGAAGACCGAGCGGGGGCAGGCCTACTACGCCCGCTACCACGCCTGGCTGGAGGAGAACGGGATCACCATGCACCCCGACGACTTCGGGGGCCGCCCCGCCCGCTCCATCGTCCTGATCCCCAAGGCGCTCCAGCCCCACGCCGACCGGGTCGACGAGAGCGTGTACTCCTTCGTCGGGGCCTGCCAGGGCGACCGGAGCGCCGAGGGCGACTGGCAGCGGCCCGCCGGGGCCGAGAAGGTCGTCCTGGTGTCGCTCGGGTCGTCCTTCACCAAGCAGCCGGCCTTCTACCGGGAGTGCGTCAAGGCGTTCGCCGACCTGCCCGGCTGGCATCTGGTGCTCCAGGTCGGCAGGCACGTCGACCCCGCCGAGCTGGGGGACGTACCGGAGAACGTCGAGGTGCGGTCCTGGGTGCCGCAGCTCGCGATCCTGAGGCAGGCCGACCTGTTCGTCACCCACGCGGGGGCCGGCGGCAGCCAGGAGGGGCTGGCCACGGCCACCCCGATGATCGCCGTACCGCAGGCCGTGGACCAGTTCGGCAACGCGGACATGCTTCAGGGGCTGGGGGTGGCGCGGCATGTTCCGGCCGGCGAGGCGAACGCGGAGGTGCTGAGGGCGGCGGCCCTCACCCTGGTGGACGACCCGGAGGTCGCGCGGCGGCTGAAGGACATCCAGGCCGACATGGCGGAGGAGGGCGGCACCCGAAGGGCGGCCGACCTCATCGAGGCGGAGCTGCCTACGAGGCGTTGACGTGGCTGCGGGCGGGGCGGGTCGCGCGGCCCGGCGCTTGCGGGGTGCCTCCCCCACTCTCGGCTCCGCTCGAGCGGGAGGTACCCCCACCGCCCACCCGTGCCGCCCTGGGGGTACCTCCCAGGCCCTTAAGGCACTGGGGGAGGCACGATTGCCCGCAGTTGTGAGAAGGGCCCGGCGGAAACCCGCCGGGCCCTCGTCGCGCTACCGGATCAGACCGGCACCCGCTCCCCCTCGTCGTCCCGCGACGCCGGCGGTGCCACCGCCACCGCCTCCGGTGACTCGTCGTGGGTCAGGTCGGGCATCCGGTGCAGCCACTTCGGCAGGTACCAGTTGCGCTCGCCGAGCAGTGTCATCACCGCGGGCAGCAGCACGCCCCGGATGATCGTCGCGTCGATCAGCACCGCCGCCGCGAGGCCGACGCCCATCTGCTTCATGGACTGCATGGACAGCGTCCCGAAGATCCCGAACACGGCGACCATGATGACCGCGGCACTGGTGACCACGCCGGCCGTGGTGACCACGCCGTGCTGGACCGCGTCCCGCGTCGTACGGCCCCGCAGCCGGGCCTCGCGGATCCGGGAGACCACGAACACGTGGTAGTCCGTCGACAGGCCGAACAGGATCACGAAGAGGAACAGCGGCAGCCAGGTGATGATCGCGCCGACGCCCTCCGCGCCCACCAGGGACGCGCCCCAGCCGTGCTGGAAGACCGCCACGAGGATGCCGTACGCGGCGCCCACCGACAGCAGGTTCAGCACGATCGAGGTGATCGCGACCGTCAGCGAGCGGAACGACAGCAGCATCACCAGGAAGGCGAAGACCACCACGAAGGCGAAGACCGGGACGACGGAGCCGACCAGCTGGTCGTTGAAGTCCTTGTTCCCGGCGACCTGCCCGGTGATCGGCGCCTCGACGCCGTCGACCTCCCCGAGTGTGGCGGGCCGTACCTCGTCGCGCAGCGTCTCCAGGCTCTCGCCCGCCTTGTCCTGGTCGGAGCCGCCCACCAGCGGTACGTAGACGAACGCGACGTTCTGCTGGTCGTGCAGCTTGATCTCGACCGGGCCGCGCGAGGCCCCCGAACTGATCGCCCGCTCACGGAACTCGGCGAGCGCGGCCTTCACCTCGGGCGCGTTGATGTCGTCCGCCTTGACGACCACCTCGGCCGGCTCGGAGCCGCCGGGGAAGGCGTCGTTGACCCGGTTGTACGTCTGCACGATCGGCAGCGAGTCGCCGAACTCCTGGTCGAGGGTGAGGTTCTGCGTCTTCATCCCGACCGCCGGAGCGGCCACGGCCAGCAGCGCACCGGTCGCCACCACGACCGACAGCACCGGCTTGGCGAGCACCCGCTTCAGTACGGCCGACCAGAACCGGCTGTCACCGTTGCCGCCGGCGCGGCGCCGGCGCAGGAACGGCACGCGGCCCTTCTCGACCCGCTCGCCCAGCAGCGAGAGGAGCGCGGGCAGGACGGTGACGGAGCCGACCATGGCGACGGCCACGACCATCAGCGAGGCCAGGCCCATCGCCTCGAACTCGGCGAGCCCGGTGAACAGCATGCCCGCCATGGCCACACACACCGTGACACCGGAGACGACGATCGCGCGGCCACTGGTGGCGGCGGCGATCCGCAGCGCGGTCTGCGCGTCCCGTCCGGCCGCCCGCTCCTCACGCTCGCGGCGCAGGTAGAACAGGCAGTAGTCGACGCCGACGGCCAGGCCGACCAGCAGCATCACCGAGTTCGCGGTCTCGCTCATCGGCTGCAGATGGCTGACCAGTCCCATCAGACCCATCGTCGCCATGATCGCGGTGATCGCCAGCGCCACCGGCAGCAGCGCCGCCACCAGCGCGCCGAACGCGATCAGCAGGATGCCGAGGGCCACCGGCACCGCGGAGTACTCGGCCTTCTTGAAGTCGTCGCCGAACGCGTCGTCGAACGTCTTCATCATGCTGGCGCCGCCGATCTCCTCGATCCGCAGCGACTCGTGGTCCTTCTGGACCTCCTCCACGGCGTTCAGCACCGGCTCGATCCGCTCACCGGCGGTGTCCGAGTCACCCCGTATGTCGAACTGGACCAGCGCGCTGCGCCCGTCCTTCGAGATGGTGTCGCTCTCGTACGGCGAGGTGACGTCCGTGGCCTCGCCGGTCTTCTCCACGGCCGTGAGGACCGCGGTGACCGCCGACCGGAACTCGGCGTCCGTGGCCGTGAGGCCCTCGCCCTTCGCCTGGAGGAGCACGGTCTCACCGGCCGGCTCCTCGATGCCGGCGTCCTCGATGATGCGGGCGGCGGTGCTGGTCTCTCCCTTGAGCTGATCGCTGTCACCGACGTCGACCCGGCCCGCGGCCGAACCGAGTCCCATCGCCAGCACGACGAACAGCACCCAGATGCCGACGGCCGCCCAGCGGTGCCGGGCGCTCCAGCCGCCGGCCCGTGCGGCGAGGCCCCGCACCCGTGATTCTCCGTTCCCCATGACGGGCTCGCTCCCTCGTGTTCGGCAGCGACCCCCTGCCGCCACCTGACACTTTCGAAGGTATGGGCCGGATAAGCCCGTATCGTCGTGCTGTCCGGTGAAGCTCGGGAACCCCGGGTCATCCCATCGGCGCCCGTCTCCTCCCCACTGGGGAGGACAGCGGCCCCCTACACCTACCCGGGCGTGTCGGGGCCGGTGATCAGGGTTCCGGTGCGCCGCCGCCGTCGGGCACACCCCCGCGGGGTACGACGGCCGTCCTAGGGTGTGCGCATGGCGACGACGAGGTACGCGGCGCTGCTGCGCGGGATCAACGTGGGCGGCAGCAGGAAAGTCCCGATGGCCGAACTGCGCGCCCTCATGGAAGGGCTCGGTCACGACGGGGTGCGCACCCACCTGCAGAGCGGCCAGGCGGTGTTCACCGCCACGCACGGCGACGAGGAGTCACTGGCAGCAGAGCTGTCGGCGGCCGTCGAGCGGCACTTCGGCTTCGCCGTGGACGTGATCGTGCGCGACCACGCCTATCTGGAGGGGATCGTCGACGCCTGCCCGTTCCCGGCCGGCGAACTGGAGCCCAAGCAGCTCCACGTCACCTACTTCTCCGCGCCCGTCAC
Organism: Streptomyces sp. NPDC051740; assembly: GCF_044453165.1. Classification (NCBI taxonomy): domain Bacteria; kingdom Bacillati; phylum Actinomycetota; class Actinomycetes; order Kitasatosporales; family Streptomycetaceae; genus Streptomyces; species Streptomyces sp. NPDC051740. Next base: position 366,741 of record NZ_JBITCL010000004.1, read on the forward strand.
CCCCGGGCGCTTCGCCGAGATCGACCAGGAGTCGTACCTGCCCGAGGAGTTCCGCCTCGGCGACCGCGCGCTCTACCTGTACGCCCCGAACGGCCTGGGCCGCTCCAAACTCGCCGAACACCTGGCCAGGCCCCGTGTCACCAAGGGCGTGGTCGCCACCAGCCGCAACTGGAACACGGTGCTCAAACTGGTGGAGCTCACAGGAGACTGAGCTCAGGCGCCGACCGCCGCGAGCAGCGGCACCCGCGCCTCGTCGTACCGCTCCAGCAGCACCCGCGCCACCTCCGGCGCCGGACCCAGGACATCCGCCAGGACGTCCGCCTCCGCCGCGCCCCGGGCGATCCGGTCCGGGAGGAAGCCGGGGGCCAGGACGTACGGGGCGACGGCGACGCGTGCGCAGCCGAGGGCGCGCAGTTCGCGTACCGCCTGCTCGGTGCGGGGCAGGGATGCGGAGGCGAACGCAGGCCGCACGGCGCACCAACCGGTGTGCCGCCACTCCCGCGCGATTTCTGCGATCACTGCGATCGCCTCCGGGTCGGAGGACCCCGCCGAGGCCAGTACGACCCCGGTCGAGGACTTGTCGGCGGGCGTGAGGCCCGCCTCGTACAGCCGGCGCTCCAGCGCCGACGTCAGCAGCGGGGACGGGCCCAGCACCTCGGCCTGGCGGATCCGCAGCCGCGACGGCGCATCCGCCAGCACCGCCGGGATGTCCGCCTTGGCGTGGAAGGCGCGGGTCAGCAGCAGCGGGAGGGCGACCACATCGCGGACGCCCTCCGCGTCCAGGGACTCCAGCACCCCTTTGACGGCAGGGATGTTGAAGTCCAGGAACCCGGTCTCCACGCGCAGCCCCGGCCGCAGCGACCGCACCCGCCGCACCAGGGCGTGCACGGTCGCGGCGTGCCGCGGGTCGCGGCTGCCGTGGGCGACGACGAGAAGTACCGGACGGCGCATGGTGTTCCTCAGCCCTTCACCAGCAGACCGCGGCTGCGCAGCACCCACCGCTCCAGCGGGCTGAAGATCAGCAGGTCGATGGCGATACCGACGGTCAGGATCAGCAGGATGGCCTCGAAGACCATGGCCATGTCGCTGGCGTTGCGGCCGTTCTCCAGGAGCTGGCCGAGGCCCACGCCGAGGTCCGGGAAGGAGGCGATGATCTCCGCGGCCATCAGCGAACGCCAGGAGAACGCCCAGCCCTGCTTCAGACCCGCCACATAGCCCGGCAGCGCGGCCGGCAGCACGATGTGCCAGGTGCCCTTCAGTCCCGTCGCGCCCAGCGTCCGGCCGGCCCGCAGGAACAGCGGGGGCACCTGGTCGACGCCGGAGACCAGGCCGTTGGCGATCGAGGGGACCGCGCCGAGCAGGATGACGGCGTACATCATCTGGTTGTTCAGACCCAGCCAGATCACCGCCGGCGGCACCCACGCCACCGACGGCAGCGACTGCAGACCGGACAGGATCGGCCCGATCGCCGCGCGCACGAACTTCACCCGCGCCACCAGCAGCCCCAGCGGGGTGCCGATCAGCAGCGCGAAGAAGAAGCCGAGCAGACCGCGCGAGACGCTGGTCCAGATGTAGCCGAGCAGCTCGCCCTGGAGCCACGCCTCACGCAGGACGTCCCACACGGCGCCCGGCGAGGGCAGCTTGGTCGGATCGTCGACGATCTCGAACGACACCAGGGCCTGCCACACCGCCAGCACCAGGGCGATGGCGATGAGGGGCGGCAGGATCTTCTCCACGAAGGTCTGCCGGAACGGCTTGCGTCCGGTCTGCACCGTCTCCAGTGCGTCGAGGCCCGCCTCCAGACCGGCGAGGTCGCCCCCGTCCTTGTCCTTCGCGGTCGTCTCAGTGCTGGCCATGACGGCGGATCTCCCCACGGAGTTCTTCGGTGATCTCGACGGACAGTTCCGCCACGGCGGTGTCCTCGATACGGCGCGGATGCGGGATGCCCACCGTCCACTCGCGGGCGACCCGGCCCGGACGGGAGGACAGCAGCACCACCCGCTGCGCGAGCCGCACGGCCTCGCGCACGTTGTGCGTGACGAACAGGACGGAGAGCCGCGTCTCGCTCCAGATCCTGGTCAGCTCGTCGTGCAGCACGTCCCGGGTGATGGCGTCCAGCGCCGCGAACGGCTCGTCCATCAGCAGCAGCCGGCTGTCCTGGGCGATCGCCCGCGCCAGCGCCACGCGCTGCCGCATACCGCCGGACAGCTCGTGCACCCGCTTGCCGTGCGAGCCCTTCAGCCGGACGAGCTCCAGCAGCTCCTCGGCCCGCTCGCGGCGCTCGTTCTTCTGCACGCCCCGCAGCTTCAGGGCGAGTTCGATGTTCTTCCCCGCGGTCAGCCACGGGAAGAGGGCGTGCTCCTGGAACATCAGGGCCGGCCGCCCGTCCGTGCTGATCGTGCCGGCCGTGGGGCGGTCGAGCCCCGCGACCAGGTTGAGCAGTGTGGACTTGCCGCAGCCCGAGGCACCCAGGAGGGTGACGAACTCACCGGGCGCGACATCGAGGCTGATGTCGTCCAGCACGAGCTGCTGTCCGGCGGGGCCCGCGAACGACTTCGAGACATGCTCGATGCGGGCGGCGTGGGTGGCCGCCCCGATGCCGTCGGCGGCCTTGGCGAGGGTCGTGGCCATGGTCGTCACCTCCTGGGAACTCTTCGTGGTCCGGGCTTACTTGGCGCCGAGTCCGGCGTCGTCGACGGCCGGTTCACCGACGGCCTTCAGGACCTCGTTGAGCAGCGTGAGGTCGTAGATGCCGTTCAGGTCCGGCTGCTCCAGCAGACCCGCCTTGACGGCGTGCTCCGCCTGCGCGTCGAGGGTGGCGGCCAGCGGGTCGTCGATGAACTCGATCGACTCCCACGCCGGGTCCAGCACCTCGGCGGGCAGCGCCTTGCCGGAGTCGGCCTCCAGCTGCTCGTTGGCGGCGGTCTTCGCCTCGTCCGGGTTGGCGTTGATCCACTTGTTGGCCTCGACGGACGCCTTCAGCACCGCCTCGACGGCCTTCGGGTGCTTCTCGAGGAACTCCTGGCGCACGATGATGTTCGTGATCACGAACTTCTCGTCCGGCCACAGGGACGCCTCGTCCAGCAGCACCTTGCCGCCCTGCGCGACCAGCTTCGACGCGGTCGGCTCCGGCACCCAGGCGCCGTCGACCGACCCGGACCTGAACGCGTCCGGGGTGACCTTGTTGTCGCTGCGGACGACCGTGACGTCGCCCTTGCCGCTCTGGGCGTCGACCTTCCAGCCCTGCTCGGCCACCCAGTTGAGGAACGCCACGTCCTGGGTGTTGCCGAGCTGCGGGGTCGCGATCCGCTTGCCCTCGACGTCCTTCAGGGACTTCACCTTGTCCGGGTTCACCACGAGCTTCACCCCGCCGGACGCCGAACCGCCGATGATGCGCAGGTTCTTGCCGCCGGACTTGGTGTAGCCGTTGATGGCGGGGGACGGGCCGATGAAGCCGATGTCGATGGAACCGGAGTTGAGCGCCTCGATCTCCGAGGGCCCCGCGTTGAAGACGGCGTACTTCGCCTCCGTGGCGCCCAGTTCCTTCTGGAACAGGCCCTTCTTGTTGCCCACCAGGGCGGTGCCGTGGGTGAGGTTGCCGAAGTAGCCGATCCTGACGGAGTCGAGACCGTCGGTCTTCTTCGCCCCGGCGGCGATCTTCGCGGCGCCGTCGTCCTCGGCCTGGGAGCCGTAGCCGCAGGCGGCCAGGGTGAGCAGCGGAAGTACGGCTATGACCGCGAGGGTACGGCGCAGGGCGGTTGTGGCAGGCACGGGAGGTGTTCCTCTCGGAGGCCCGGCGGTCACGGTCCTGGTCTCTCAGGCCGTGGCCGGGAAGTCGGCGGGTTTTCGTCTACGGCGGTGGGGGGCGAGGGCGCGCGAGCGGTGCGCGTACGTCAGCGCGCACATCGGTCGACCCCGCCCTGCCCGCTGCCGAGAGCACCGCTGCCGACGCGGCCGCCCTCCTTCGCGAACTCGGAGTAGAAATCGGTGGGGTTCATGCTCAGAAGTCCCACCCGTCGTCCTCGGCCTCGTCCTTGACGGGCTCCGGTGCGGCGAAGGACTCACCGACCATGCCGGCGGTGAGCGTGGTGCCGTCGCTGGGGTCGATGAGGATGAACGAACCGGTGCGCCGCGAGTCCGCGTAGGAGTCGGCGGGCAGCGGTTCGGCGGTACGGATCTTCACCCGTCCGATGTCGTTGGCGTTGAGGGTGCCGGGGTGCGGGTGCAGCGACAGGTCGTCCAGCGTCAGCCGGGACGGGATGTCCTTCACGATCGCCTTGACGGTGCGGGTGCCGTGCTTGAGCAGCACCCGGTGGCCGACGGCCAGCGGCTGGTCGGCGACATGGCACACGGTGGCCTCGACGTCCTGCGAGGTGGCCGGCGCGTCCTTGCTGGGCACGATCAGGTCACCGCGGGAGATGTCGATGTCGTCGGCCAGCAGCAGCGTCACCGACTGCGGCGTCCAGGCGATGTCGACCGGCTCGCCCAGCAGGTCGATCCCCGTGACCGTGGTCGTCCGCCCGGACGGCAGCACGGTCACCGGGTCGCCCACCCGGAACGTGCCCGCGGCGATCTGGCCCGCGTAGCCCCGGTAGTCGGGATGCTCGGCGCTCTGCGGCCGGATCACGTACTGCACGGGCAGCCGGGCGTGGCAGTGCGCCAGGTCGTGGCTGACCGGGACGGTCTCCAGGTGCTCCAGCACGGTGGGGCCGCCGTACCAGTCCATGTGCGCGGACGGCTCCACCACGTTGTCGCCGACCAGCGCCGAGATCGGGATCGCGGTGACCTCGGGGACGCCCAGCTCGGTCGCGTACGCCGTGAACTCCTCGGCGATCGCCGCGAACACGGACTCCCGGTAGTCGACCAGGTCCATCTTGTTGACGGCGAGGACGACGTGCGGGACGCGCAGCAGGGCGGCGATGGCGGCGTGCCGGCGGGTCTGCTCGACGACGCCGTTGCGGGCGTCGACCAGGACCACGGTCAGCTCGGCCGTGGAGGCGCCGGTGACCATGTTCCGCGTGTACTGCACATGGCCCGGGGTGTCGGCGAGGATGAACCGGCGCCGGGGCGTGGCGAAGTAGCGATAGGCCACGTCGATGGTGATGCCCTGCTCCCGCTCGGCCCGCAGGCCGTCGGTGAGCAGCGCGAGGTCGGGTGCCTCCTGGCCCCGGCTGGCCGACGCCCGCTCCACGGCCTCCAGCTGGTCGGTGAGGACCGACTTGGAGTCGTGCAGCAGCCGGCCCACCAGGGTGGACTTGCCGTCGTCGACGGAGCCGGCGGTGGCGAACCGCAGCAGCGTGGTGGCCGCGAGCTCCTCGGTGGTGATGGTGCTCATCTTTAGAAGTACCCCTCGCGCTTGCGGTCTTCCATCGCGGCCTCGGAGAGCTTGTCGTCGGCGCGGGTGGCACCGCGCTCGGTGAGCCGGGAGGCGGCGATCTCGGTGATCACCTTCTCGATGGTGTCGGCGTCGGAGTCCACCGCGCCGGTGCAGGACATGTCGCCCACCGTGCGGTAGCGCACCAGCCGCTTCTCGACGGTCTCGCCGTCCTTCGGGCCGCCCCACTCACCGGCGGTCAGCCACATGCCGTCGCGGGCGAACACCTCGCGCTCGTGCGCGTAGTAGATCTCCGGCAGTTCGATGCCCTCGCGGGCGATGTACTGCCACACGTCCAGCTCGGTCCAGTTGGACAGCGGGAACACGCGGACGTGCTCACCGGGGGCGTGGCGGCCGTTGTACAGGTTCCACAGCTCGGGGCGCTGGCGGCGCGGGTCCCACTGGGAGAACTCGTCGCGCAGCGAGAACACCCGCTCCTTCGCGCGGGCCTTCTCCTCGTCGCGGCGCCCGCCGCCGAACACGGCGTCGAACCTCTCGCTCTGGATCTTCTCGGTGAGCGGCACGGTCTGCAGCGGGTTGCGGGTGCCGTCCGGGCGCTCCTTGAGCACCCCGCGGTCGATGTAGTCCTGCACGGAGGCGACGTGCAGCCGCAGCCCGTGCTTCTCGACCGTGCGGTCGCGGTAGTCGAGGACCTCGGGGAAGTTGTGCCCGGTGTCGACGTGCAGCAGCGAGAACGGGACCGGCGCCGGGGTGAACGCCTTCAGCGCCAGGTGCAGCATGAGGATGGAGTCCTTGCCGCCGGAGAACAGGATCACCGGCTTCTCGAACTCACCCGCCACCTCGCGGAAGATGTGCACCGCCTCGGACTCGAGGGCGTCCAGGTGGGAGAGGGCGTACGGGTTGTCCGTGCCCTCCTTCACGGTGGCGACGGTCGTCATGCCAGTCCCCTTTCGCTGAGCGCGGCGTGCACCGACGCCGCGGACTCCTGCACGGTCTGGTTCTGGGACTCGATCCGCAGATCGGGTGTCTCGGGCTCCTCGTACGGGTCGTCCACACCGGTCAGCCCGGTGAGTTCACCCGCGGCCTGCTTGGCGTACAGGCCCTTCACATCGCGTACGGAGCACACCTCGACCGGGGTCGCCACATGCACCTCGACGTACGGCGTGCCGTTCGCCCCGTGCCGCTTGCGGACCGCGTCCCGGCTGTCCGCGTACGGCGCGATGACCGGGACGAGCGCGATGACGCCGTTGCGGGCGAGCAGTTCGGCGACGAAGCCGATGCGCTGCACGTTGGTGTGCCGGTCCTCGCGGGTGAAGCCGAGGCCCGCGGAGAGGAACTCGCGGATCTCGTCGCCGTCGAGCACCTCGACCCGGCGGCCCTGCTCGCGCAGCCGGCCCGCCAGCTCGTGGGCGATGGTGGTCTTGCCCGCACTCGGCAGACCCGTGAGCCAGACGGTGGCTCCGGTCGTCACGTGGTTCTCCTGGATCTCGGTGGTCGTCGTCATGTCAGCCGTGCAGCCCGCACTCGGTCTTGGCGCGGCCCGCCCAGCGGCCGGCGCGGGCGTCCTCGCCCTCCAGCACCCGGCGGGTGCAGGGCGCGCAGCCCACGGAGGCGTAGCCGTCCATCAGCAGCGGATTCGTGAGGACGCCGTGCTCGTCGACGTACGTTTGCACATCTTCCTGTGACCACTTCGCGATGGGGGAGATCTTCACCTTCCGCCGCTTCTCGTCCCAGCCGACGACCGGGGTGTTCGCCCGGGTCGGGGACTCGTCGCGGCGCAGGCCGGTCGCCCAGGCCACATAGCCCTTCAGGCCCTCCTCCAGCGGCCGGACCTTGCGCAGCGCACAGCACAGGTCGGGGTCGCGGTCGTGCAGCTTCGGGCCGTACTCCGCGTCCTGCTCGGCGACCGTCTGCCGCGGGGTGAGCGTGATGACGTTCACGTCCATCACGGCCTCCACCGCGTCGCGGGTGCCGATGGTCTCCGGGAAGTGGTAGCCGGTGTCGAGGAACACCACGTCCACTCCGGGCATCGCGCGGGAGGCGAGGTGGGCGACGACCGCGTCCTCCATCGAGGAGGTCACGCAGAACCGCTTGCCGAAGGTCTCGGCGGCCCACCGGAGGATCTCCGGGGCGGAGGCGTCCTCCAGGTCCCGGCCCGCCTGCTCGGCCAGCGCCTTCAGGTCCTCGGTGGTGCGCTCTTCCTGAACAGCGGTCATGTCCGGTCCCCTCCCGTGTCGGATCGCTCAAGTCCCCGGGCGAGCAGCCCGAGGAACTTCAGCCGAAAGGCTCGGTTGCACGCGCCGCATTCCCACGCGCCGTGGCCCTCTTCGGCCGGGCGCAGGTCCTCGTCCCCGCAGTAGGGGCAGTGGAACGGCGCCGCACGCTCGCTCACGACAGGGCCTCCTCCGACGCGCGGCCGACCCAGGCCGCGAACCGCTCGCCGTCCTCGCGCTCCTCCTGGAAGCGGTTGAGGACCCGCTCGATGTAGTCGGGCAGCTCGTCCGCGGTCACCTTCAGACCACGGACCTTGCGGCCGAAGCCGGCCTCCAGGCCGAGGGCGCCGCCGAGGTGCACCTGGTAGCCCTCCACCTGCTGCCCCTGCTCGTCGAGCATCAGCTGGCCCTTGAGACCGATGTCCGCCACCTGGATACGGGCGCAGGCGTTCGGGCAGCCGTTGAGGTTGATGGTGATCGGCTCGTCGAAGTCGGGGATGCGGCGCTCGAGTTCGTCGATCAGCGAGGCGCCGCGCGCCTTGGTCTCGACGATGGCGAGCTTGCAGAACTCGATGCCGGTGCAGGCCATCGTGCCGCGCCGGAACGGGGAGGGCCTGGCGCTGAGGTCCAGTGCTTCCAGGGACTCGACGAGGGAGTCGACCCGGTCCTCCTCGACATCAAGGATGATCATCTTCTGTTCGACGGTGGTACGGACCCGGCCGGAGCCGTGGGCCTCCGCGAGGTCGGCGATCTTCGTGAGCGTGGTGCCGTCGACGCGGCCGACGCGCGGGGCGAAACCGACGTAGAAGCGGCCGTCCTTCTGGCGGTGCACGCCGATGTGGTCGCGCCACTGCTGAGCCGGCTGCTCGGGCGCCGGACCGTCGGTCAGCTTGCGGTGGAGGTACTCGTCCTCCAGCACCTGACGGAACTTCTCCGGACCCCAGTCGGCGACCAGGAACTTCAGGCGGGCCCGGTTGCGCAGCCGGCGGTAGCCGTAGTCGCGGAAGATCGACAGGACGCCCTCGTAGACGTCGGGGACGTCCTCCTCCGGCACCCAGGTGCCCAGCCGCACACCCAGCTTGGGGTTGGTGGACAGCCCGCCGCCGACCCACAGGTCGAAGCCCGGACCGTGCTCGGGGTGGCGGACGCCGACGAACGCGACGTCGTTGATCTCGTGCACCACGTCGAGGACGGGCGAGCCGGAGATGGCCGTCTTGAACTTCCGGGGCAGGTTCGAATACGCCTTGTTGCCCAGGACGCGGCGCTTGATCTCCTCCAGCGCCGGGGTGCCGTCGATGATCTCGTCCTCGGCGATGCCGGCGACGGGGGAGCCGATCATCACGCGGGGGGTGTCGCCGCAGGCGGTGACCGTGGACAGGCCGACGGCCTCCAGCCGGTCCCAGATCTCGGGAACGTCCTCGACCCGGATCCAGTGGTACTGGACGTTCTGCCGGTCGGTGATGTCGGCGGTGCCGCGCGCGAACTCCTGGGAGATCTCGCCGATCACCCGCAGCTGCCGGGTGGTGAGCGCACCGCCGTCGATGCGCACCCGCATCATGAAGTACTCGTCGTCCAGTTCCTCCGGCTCCAGGATCGCGGTCTTGCCGCCGTCGATCCCGGGCCTGCGCTGGGTGTACAGACCCCACCAGCGCATCCGGCCGCGCAGGTCGCCGGGGTCGATCGAGTCGAAACCGCGCTTGGAGTAGATCGTCTCAATGCGTGTCCGCACATTGAGACCGTCGTCGTCCTTCTTCACCTGCTCGTTGCCGTTGAGAGGGGTGAAGTGACCCACGGCCCACTGTCCCTCTCCGCGGTGACGGCTCACCTTGCGGCGGGGAGTCGCGGCGGCAGGCTGCTGCGCGGCGGCAGGGTTCTGCGGGGTGGCGGCCATGGTTGATACGTCCTTCGGGACAGCGATGGGATGGTGTCGGCGCGCAGCGCCGTCGATGAGGGGTGGTGGTCGGGCGGCGGGAGGGAGGCTCTGACCTGCGCGTATACGCACACGAATGGGAGTGCGCGTCATTGCGCGGGGAGTGAGGCGAAGAAGGGATGTCGGGCGGTGCTGGGTGCTCTCAGCGCGCCGGACAGATGGCGCTGGACATGCGGCCGAGGTCGACGTGCCGCCGACTCACCAAGGCTGTTCCAGTTCCAGGCATGGCGGAAGCGTGTCACGGCGATCTGGACACAGTCCAGCTTTATCCAAAATGCGGACACCCTTGTCTCGAAATGAGAGACAAGGGTGTGCTTGGTCACAAGCGCCGCAGGCGGTCTTGTCCGTGCTGGTCAGGCGGGGTAGGCCCCGGCCCACGGACCCGGCGTCGGCGCCTCCGGCTCGTCCTCGACCTTGGTGTCGAACAGGGTGAAGCCCCGGCGCCGGTAGTTGTCCATGGCGTGCTCGCCGTCCTTGCTGCAGGTGTGCAGCCACACCCGCGTGGTCGGCTTCAGCTCCGGCCGGCGGTCCGCCAGGTCCCAGGCGCGGGCCGTGCCGTAGGACAGCAGGTGTCCGCCGATGCGCCGCCCCCGGAAGGCGGGCAGCAGCCCGAAGTAGACGATCTCGACGGCCCCGTCCTCCTGGGCCTCCAGCTCCACGTACCCGGCCGGCGTCCCACGGTCGTAGGCGACCCAGGTCTCCACCTCCGGCCGGTCCAGGTGCTCCAGCCACCGCGCGTACGTCCAGCCCAGCCGGTCGGTCCAGCGGATGTCCCCGCCGACCGAGGCGTACAGGAAGCGGCTGAACTCGGGGGAGGGCACCTCGGAGCGGACGACCCGCACGTCCCCCTCGGGCACGGCGGCCGGAAGGAGATCGGTGGGCGCGGTCTGCTCCAGGGACCAGGTGGTCACGGAGATGGTCGTCATGCCCGAAAGGGAACCATCCGGCACGAGCTTCTGTCGAACGCCTGATCAGGGTGCGGACAGGTCCTAGTCCAGGGACCGGTCCACGGACGCCAGCGGCAGCGCGAACAGCATCCGGCCGGACTGGGACCACACGTCGCCGGTCTCCTCCCAGTAGGACAGGGACGCCACCGGGCCGCTCCAGCAGCGGTGGGTCTCGTCCGCGCCGCAGCGGACGGGGCGGGCCCCGTCCGTGTCCTGCCGCCACAGCGTGCCGCGCTCGTCCGGCGTCCCGGTCATCCGGCCCAGATACCAGCCCGACCGGTACGACAGCACGCTGCGCACATCGGTCAGCTCCGTCTCGTACACCCCGACCGGGTCCGTGTCGAGCAGTCCCGCACGTTCCGGTTCGGTGCTGAAGGCGTACCGCCACAGCCGGGTCGGCCCGTCCTCGTCCGCGGGCACCGCCTCGCGGGCGACCAGGCTGTCGGGTGCGGTGCTGCGGTCCAGGGAGATGCCGTCCGGCCGGGGCGCGTCGGCCGCGCCCGTCCGGTAGGAGGCGACGGCCGGCAGCACGTACCGCGCTCCCGCCGCCGACCAGCCGCCGGGCACCCGCCCGACCGACGTGCCGTCCACGGTGGCCCGCTGGATCCGGCCCAGGTCGTACACGTACAGCGCGCTGTCGTCCGCCGGGCCCGCGGCGACCAGCAGTTTGTCCTGGTACCAGACCATGCCGGACACGGCGGAGCCGAGCCCGCGGTAGTCGCGGCCGCCGTCCACCGGAACGGTCAGCAGGGCCCAGGTGTAGCGGAGGTCGTCCGGGTCGCCGGCGTCCACGAAGGCGACGCGGGCGAGACCGTCCTCGGCCGGCGTGCCGGTGCTGCGGCTCCACCCGGAGAGGATCACCCGGTGCTCGCCCCAGTGGCCGTCGTCGTCCGCGTCCCCGGAGGTGGTGACCGCGCCGGACCGCCAGCCGTCGGTGTCGGCGTCCGGCCAGCAGTACGCGTGGGTCGCGGCGGGCTCGACCGGCAGGGCCCGCCGGTCGTCGTCCGTACAGTCCTCCGCGTCACCCAGGGCGCCGTCGGGGTCGGCGAGCACGGAGCCGACACCGACCGGCCGGCCCATCCCGTCGGAGAGCCGATCCAGCTCCTCGCGCGGCACGTGGTGCTCGGCCAGCCGCAGCGGCGCGGTCTCGGCGGACGCGGTGAGCGGCTTCAGCGCCCCGGGATCGTCGGCGTCGGTGGCCTGGGAGGCGCTGATCATGGTGGCGGCCGCGGTCAGCGCGAGGGCGGTCCCGGCCAGCGCCGCCCGCAGCGCCCTGCCCTGCCTGCGCCGGCGGTGTCTGCCGCGATGCTTCATGACGTCCTCCCGAGACGAGCCAACTGCGCCCGATGGTCCGAGGGTTGACCGTGGAGCAGTTGGGGTGGCCCGTACCCGGATGCTACGGCAGCCGAACGGTCCGGGAGCCGAAGACCCTGCAAATATGCGAAACAGCGACCTTCCGAGCGTGCCCCGGGCACACCTGTACGCCCCCGCGCGGTCTTGACGGGCGGAAGTCAGGCTTCCCGCCCCGGCCGCCGCCGGCGGCCCAGCGCCGGGGCCGTCGAGTGGGGGAACAGGTCGCGGGGGTCGTCCGGGAGGAGGGTCCTCAGCTCGGCGCTCTCCGTGAAACGGTAGGGGCGGTGGTCCAGGAGGGGGCCCAGATAGCGGCGTACGCGGGACATCTCCGCGCGGACCGTCACCGTACGACCCGGGTCGCCGAAGACGTCCCGGGCGAGGTCCGCGGCGCTGCGCCCCGCGCGGTGCACGGCCAGCAGGTACAGCAACTCGGCGTGCCGGGGGCTCAGTTCCCGGGTCCACGAGCCCGACCCGCCGGACACCTCCACCGACCAGCGGCGCGGCCCCCTCAGGTCCAGCACGATCCGGGTCGAGGAACGCGCCACCGGTTCGTCCGCCGCCCGCACCAGCCAGCCCCCGGCCAGCGGCTCCAGCGAGCAGCGGCCCAGCGCGGACAGCCACCGCATGCCCGCCGACACCGACTTGGGCAGCGCCAGCCGCTCCGTGTACGGCATCCCCGTCACCGCCGCCGTCCACCCCTGCCGGTCCACGACCAGCGCACGCCCGTCGATCCGGGCCAGCACCGGGGCCGCCACCGCGCGCAGCCGCTCCAGCGACCGCAGATGCGTCTCCCGCAGCCGCGCCTCGGCGAGCTTGGCCACCGAGTCGACCCACGCCAGCGTGGCCGGGTGCATCGTCTCCAGCGGCCCGCTCACATCCACCACGCCGATCAGCCGCCCGTCGCGGGGATCGGTGATCGGCGCCCCGGCACACGTCCAGGTGGCGTGCGACCGTACGAAGTGCTCGGCGGCGAACACCTGCACGGGGCGGCGCGTCACCGCCGGCGTCCCCACCCCGTTGGTGCCGACGACCTCCTCGCGCCAGTCCGCGCCGATCTCGAAACCCAGCCCGTCGGCCTTGCGCAGCACCGGCGCGCTGCCCTCCCGCCACAGCACCCGGCCCTCCTCGTCGGCCACCACCATGATGTGACGGGCGACGTCCGCGACCGACAGCAGCCCCTCCCGCAGCACCGGCAGCACCTGCCGCAGCGTCGACGACTCCCGCCGCCGCTGCACCTCCTCCCAGGACAGCAGCCCGCTGCGGAAGTCGTGGTCCGGGTCCACGCCACTGCGCAGCATCCGCTCCCAGGACTGCCCGATCACCGGGCGGGGAGCCACGGGCGTACGCTGCCCGGAGAGCGTGGCGGAGCGGACCTCGTCGAGCACCCGCGCCGCACGCGCCGTGTCGACGGCGGCCAGCCGCGTCATGTCCATCGGCGAGAGCGCCACCGGTCCTCCCGGAGATAAGGCTGTCGGGACTCATACTGCCGTCTGCCCCCCGGCACGGACGCCCGGTACGGCCACGGCAGCAACAAGTTGCAACCCCTTGCAACCCTGGTGGAGAGCCCCCGACTGCTTGAAGATCGAGCGACGCCGTCCCGAGCGGCGTCCACGGCTCGTAAGGGGCCTGTGCGGCGGGGGTGGTGCCGTGTCGGCGCGGCACCACCCCCGCGTCATGCCTGCGGCGGCTTGACGGTGTGCGCGGCACGGGGTGCGGCTCGATGTGCGTCGGCGGCTGCGGGAGTGTGGGTGGCCGGTCGCGCAGTTCCCCGCGCCCCTTTGGTCGGCGTCCCTGGCCGGGATTGCGCGGGGCCGGTGTGCGCGGCACCGGGTGCGGCTCGATGTGCGTCGGCGGCTGCGGGGTTGTGGACGGCCGGTCGCGCAGTTCCCCGCGCCCCTGGGTCGGGGCGGCCCCTCAGGACACCGGTCGGGCCCGTTCCACCACCGACGCCAGATCCAGCGTGTGCGGCAGCGTCCCGAACGCCGCGCCCCCGTCCCCGCCCAGCCGCGCCGCGCAGAACGCGTCCGCCACCTGCGGCGGCGCGTACCGCACCAGCAGCGATCCCTGGAGCACCAGCGCGAGGCGCTCCGTCAGCCGCCGCGCCCGCCCCTCGACGCCCTCCAGGTCCGCCAGTTCGGTCAGCAGGTCCTTGATCGCCGCGTCCAGCCGGTGATCCGCCCCGCGCGCCCGCCCCACCTCCCGCAGATAGGCGTCCAGCGCGGCCGGCTCCCGGCGCAGCGCCCGCAGCACGTCCAGCGCCTGGACGTTCCCCGCGCCCTCCCAGACGGAGTTCAGCGGCGACTCCCGCACCAGCCGGGGCATCCCCGACTCCTCCACGTACCCGTTGCCGCCCAGGCACTCCGCCGCCTCCACCGCGAGCGGCGCGCACCGCTTGGTCACCCAGTACTTCGCCGCCGGCACCGCGATCCGCAGCAGCGCCCGCTCCCGCTCGCCGCCGTCGTCGTACGCCGCCGCCAGCCGCAGCGCCAGCGTGGTGGCCGCCTCCGACTCCAGCGCCAGATCGGCCAGCACATTGCGCATCAGCGGCTTGTCGACGAGCTTCCCGCCGAACGCCTCCCGGTACGCGCAGTGGTGCACCGCCTGCGCCACGGCCTGCCGCATCAGCCCCGCCGAGCCCAGCACACAGTCCAGCCGGGTCGCCGCCACCATCCCGATGATGGCGGCGACCCCGCGCCCCTCCTCGCCGATCCGGCGCGCCCACGTCCCGGCGAACTCGACCTCGGCGGACGCGTTGGACCGGTTGCCCAGCTTGTCCTTCAGCCGCTGGATGAGGAACGCGTTGCGCGTGCCGTCCTCCAGCACGCGCGGCACCAGGAAGCACGTCAGGCCCCCGGGCGCCTGCGCCAGCACCAGGAAGGCGTCCGACATCGGCGCCGAGCAGAACCACTTGTGCCCGGTCAGCTCGTACGTGCCGTCCTCGGCCAGCGGGCGCGCCGCCGTCGTGTTCGCCCGTACGTCGCTGCCGCCCTGCTTCTCCGTCATGCCCATCCCGAACAGGGCACCGGGCTTCTGCCCCGGCGGCCGCAGGGCACGGTCGTAGACCGTCGACGTCAGCCGCGGCTCCCACTCCGCCGCCAGCGCCGGATCGGTGCGCAGCGCGGGAACCGCCGCGTGGGTCATCGACAGCGGGCAGCCGTTGCCGGCCTCGACCTGCGTCCACACCAGGAACGCCGCCGCCCGCCGCACATGCCCGCCCGGCCGCCCCCACGCCGCCGTCAGCCCCGCCGAGACGCCCTTGCCGAGCAGCCGGTGCCAGGACGGATGGAAGTCGACCTCGTCGATCCGGTGCCCGTAGCGGTCGTGGGTGCGCAGCCGTGGCGGATTCTCGTTCGCCAGCACCCCCCACTCCTGCACCTGTGCGGACCCGGCGGTCCGCCCCAGCCCCGACAGCTCGGAGCGGCCCTCGTCCAGCACCTCCGGCGCCAGATGCCGCTCGACCGCCTCCGTCAGCGCCCGGTCGGCGCCGAACACGTCGTACTGCACCAGCGGGGGAGCCTGATTGGTCACGGTGTGCGTGGTGCCTGCCATGCCCACGAACCTACCCCGCGGTACGCCGCACTCACCCGCCGATCCGGCCTGCGGGTGAGTGCGACCAGCCACGACGGATACCTTTAGGTCGTGCAGCCAGCAAGTGAATCCCCCGACGCGCCCTCCGGCCGCCTCCACCGGGCCCGGGCCCTCTACCGGAACGTCTCCAAGCGCAGGACCGCCTGGCTGCTGCTGAAGGACACCGTCAACTCGTGCATGGAGTACCGCATCCTGGGCCTGGCGGCCGAGGCCGCGTTCTTCACGCTGCTGTCCGTGCCCCCGCTGCTGCTCAGCCTGATCGGCCTCCTCGGCTACGTCGACGCCTGGACCGGCGCCGACACCATCCAGAGCGTGCAGCGCAACCTCCTGGACGCCTCCCACACGGTGCTGTCCGACAGGGGCGTGACGGAGGTCGCGGAGCCGATCCTGCGGGACGTCACCAAGGGAGGCCGGCCCGACGTGATCTCCCTGGGCTTCCTGATCGCCGTGTGGTCGGGCTCCCGCGCGGTGAACGTCTTCATCGAGACCATCACCGTCATGTACGGCCTCGACGGGGTCCGGGGCATCGTGAAGACCCGGCTGCTGGCCTTCCTGCTGTTCATCGTGGCCCTGCTGATCGGCTCCGTCGCGCTGCCGCTGATGGTGGCGGGACCGGACGCCGTCGTCCGGGTGGTGCCCTGGTCGACGACGCTCGTCCAGATCCTCTACTGGCCGGTCGTCATCCTGCTGTCCGTCGCCTTCCTGACCACGCTGTACCACGTCTCCGTGCCCGTGCGCTCCCCGTGGATCGAGGACGTGCCCGGCGCGCTGGTCGCCCTCGCCATGTGGGTGCTCGGCAGCTTCCTGCTGCGGCTCTACCTGACGAACACCGTCGAGGGGCCCACCATCTACGGTTCCCTCGCCGCCCCCGTCGCCGTACTGCTGTGGATCGGTGTGTCCGCGTTCGCCGTGCTCGTCGGCGCCGCGGTCAACGCGGCCATCGACCGGGTCTGGCCGGCCGCCGCGACGGCCGCGGCCCGCGAGGCGAACGAGCGGCTGCGGCAGGCGCAGGTCGCCGAGTACGTCGCCCGCACCACCGCGGCCGGGGAGGCGGACCCCGACATGCCCTCCGAGTTCCCCGAACGCTGGTCCCGCTTCCTTCCTCCGGAGGACGTCACGGCGCGTCTGCGCACCCATGTGAAGTCCACCCACCCGAGGAACGGGGAGGGCCCGGGGCCGGGGCACGAGGAGAAGTAAGCCGTCTTGCTCGCCCCCGGGGGCGCTGCCCCCGGACCTCCGCTCCTCAAACGCCGGAGGGGCTGAAATCTAGCCCCTCCGGCGTTTGAGGAGCGGGGTCCGGGGCGGAGCCCCAGTTTCGGGACGGGAAGGGGCGGCGGGGGCGGCGTAGCCTGGGGGCGTGTACAGGGAGCGGGCGTCACGGCTGACGGGCGCGGTCGTGTGGACCATCACCCCGTCCACGAGCGGGGAGGGCCGGGTGCTCCCAGACGGCTGCATGGACCTGCTCTGGAACGAGGGCCGCCTGCTGGTCGCCGGCCCCGACACCCACGCCCACCTCACCGGAGGCCGGCCGAGCGCGTGGGCGGGCGTCCGCTTCCGGCCGGGCACCGCGCCCGCCCTGCTCGGTGTGCCCGCCCACGAGCTGCGCGATCTGCGCGTCGCCCTGTCCGACCTGTGGCCGGCGGCCGACGTACGCCGCATGACCGCCCGCGTGAACGCGGCGGACGATCCGGCGCACGCCCTGGAGGACCTGGCCCTGTGCCGGGCGGCACGGACGCCCCCGCCCGACCCCCTGCTCGGCCGCCTGGTCACCGCCCTCGACGCGGGCCGCCCGGTGGCCACCACCGCCGACGAACTGGGCGTGGGCGCCCGCCAGTTGCACCGCCGCTCGCTGGCCGCGTTCGGCTACGGACCGAAGACCCTGGCCCGCATCCTCCGGATGCGCCGTGCCCTCGCTCTGGCCCGGACGGGCGTCCCCTTCGCGGAGACGGCCACCCGGACCGGTTACGCGGACCAGGCCCACCTCTCCCGCGAGATACGGGACCTGACGGGCCTGCCGCTGGGCGGGCTACTGACCGTTCACGGCTAGCGGCGCGAACAGGTCCACCCCGTTCCCGTCCGGGTCGAGGAGGACGGCGTACCGCTGCCCCCACACGGCGTCCCACGGCTTGAGCTCGAAACCGCTCCCGGCGTCGACCGTCTCCGCGAAAATCGTGTCGACCTCCGCGGGACTGTCGCACCGCAGCGCCAGGGAGGTCCTGCCCCCGCCCGACGGCGGCTCCCACTCCGTGTGGAAGGACCGGACCACCTCCTCCGTGTCCAGCAGCAACCGCAGCCCTCCCGGCAGCCCGGCCTCCACGTGTCCCTGCGCCTCGGCCCCCTCCGGGAAGGCGAACCCGAGACGCCGGTAGAAGGCGACGGAGGCGGCCATGTCCGAGACGACCATTCCGATGGCATCGAATCGTGCACTCATGCGGCCCACCGTAGGGCCGCGCCCCTACGACGGTCTTGAAGGAATCGGACACGCGAGTTCGGACCGGACCAGTTCGAGGAGGCGGCCGGTCCAGTTGCGGCCCTTGCCGTTGGCGTCGCCCCAGAACGCGGAGTCGGAGTCGCCGTAGACGATCGTCGCGTCCTCGGTGCCGAGGAGGACGCGGGCCAGTTCCGGATGCCGGGTGAACTTGGCGCGCAGCAGTGCCGTCATGACGGCGGTCCGCCGCCGCTCCCAGCCCTCGCTCCGCTCGGCGTCGGCGGCCAGGTTCCGGGCGCTGAACGTGCTGTCCGCGGCGGCGACCGCCTTCCGCAGGGCGGGGTCGGCGACGGAGAGGGCCCAGTAGGCGTGGGTGACGGTGGGGTAGGTGACGCCGTCGACCTCGACGGGCGCCGGGTACTCGTTGCGCAGCGCCTTCGTGCCCGGGTCGTCGGACGGCTTGAGCGGATGGCTCTCGTACAGGTGGACCGCGGGGGCGACGGCGGTCGCGGGACCGTCGGCCGGAACGCGCGAACGCGCCTTCGCCATCCACTCGGCCCGCTCCTCGAAGTAGGAGAGCGCCCAGTCGTAATCCTCCTGCGTGACCTCCTCGTCGGGCCGGCGGTCGGTGGTCCCGCCGGGACCGGCCACCAGGATCTGCAACGGCCGGTCCTTGTGGTCCATGTCGCCCAGCGCGTAGTGCCGCCGCGTCTCGGGTATGGCGAAGTACGCGTCGCGTGCCGCGTCCCGCTTCTCCTCGGTGCGGTCGGCCAGGAACACGTCGACCGCCGCCAGACAGCGTGCCGTCGAGTCCGGGCGCCTGTTGAGCTGGTCGATCGTGTCCCGTATCTCGGCGACCAGGAGCTCGGGAGTGAGCCAGGTCTGCGGCTCGGCGAACTTCCACCGGGCCAGGTCGAAGGCGGACGCCTCGGCGCCCTCGGGGAGTTCGGTCGCGACCCGGCCGCTGCGCAGCTTCCCCTCGAACTCCTCCAGGGTGACCAGTCCCCAGCAGTCGACGAGCCCGTCCGCGTAGATGAACAGGTCGGTCAGGTGGTAGTCGAAGTTACGGATGAAGGCGTGCCGCCAGGTTCCGGGGACGCGTACGCCGTCCGCCATGCGGTAGGTGATCCGGTTGCCGATCATCCGCACATTCTGGGGGACCGTGACGCCTGCCCGACATCGGGTTTCCGGCGCCCGCCGCATAGGCTCCCGCCCATGCCCACGCCCACGCCCGCACGCCCCGCGCTCCTCGTGTACACCCGCACCACCGACTACCGGCACGACTCCATCCCCGCCGGCGTCGCCGCCCTGCGCACCCTCGGCGACTTCACCGTCGACGCCACCGAGGACCCGGCCGCCTTCGAGGAACCGCTCGACCGGTACGCCGCCGTCGTCTTCCTCTCCACCAGCGGCGAGGTGCTCACCCCGGCCGGGCGGCGACGACTCGCGGTGTACGTCGAGGCGGGCGGGGGGTTCGTGGGCGTGCACGCCGCCGCCTGTACGGAGTACGACTGGCCGTACTACGGCGAGCTCCTCGGCGCCCGCTTCGACAGGCACCCCGCCTTCCAGCCGGGCCGCGCCCTGACCGAGGACCACGACCACCCGGCGACCCGGCACCTGCCCGCCGTCTGGGAGTTCACGGACGAGTGGTACGACTTCCGTACCGACCCGCGTGCCGCGGGCGTGCGGGTCCTGCTCTCCGCCGACGAGTCGTCGTACGACGGCGGCGGCATGGGCGACGACCACCCGCTGGCCTGGTGCCGCGAACAGGGCGCGGGCCGGGTCTTCTACACCGCCCTCGGCCACGCCGCCGAGGCCTACGACGACCCGGACTTCCGCGCCCATCTGCTCGGCGGCGTCACCTGGGCGGCCGCCCGCTGATCATTCCTTGCAGGAGGAGTACGTGTTCAGGTCCTGGGGGTCGGGACGGAAGTGGTTCTCCCAGTCCCCGGGGTAGGCGGCGACCAGTGCGGGCAGTTGGGCCTTCACATCGCTCGCCCACGCGTCGGTGAGGTAGTCGCGCAGGGCGTCGCGCAGCTTCTCGCAGTCGCCCCTGCGGCCCTCCGGCAGCGCGATGCCGTACCTGTTGATGTTGCCGAACGAGACGTCGGGCACGACCTTGAGGGGCGTGGGGCTCTTCTTCTGCTCCTCCACGTATCCGTAGAGCAGCGCCTCGTCGGTGAACACGGCGTCGACGTGGCCCCGCTGGAGCTTGTGCACGCAGGTCGAGTAGTCGCTCTCCGTGTGCGGTGTCGTGCCGTCGGGCAGCGCGGCGATGGCCGCCGTCGAGCCCTCGACCGTGCAGATCACCTTGTCCGCGACGTCCTTCTCGGTCTTGATGCCGTCGTAGTCCTCGCGGACCAGGAACGCCTGCTTGGTGACGAAGTAGGGCCCCACGAAGTCGACCTCGTCGTCCCGCTGGGGGGTGATCGAATAGGTGCCGATGACCAGTGCCGACGACTTCTCGACGAGCTCCTGCTCCCGCTTGGCGGACACCACGTCGTGCCACCTCGGGGTGAAACCGATCCGCTTGCCGAGGTAGGCGGCCAGGTCCGGCTCGAAGCCGCGGTCGGTGTGTTCCCTGTGGAGGTTGAACCCCGGCTGGTCGGTCTTGCCGCCGATGTAGACGGTGCCGGTGAGGGAGGACTCCTGGTCCGCCCCGTCCGCGGTCCATCCGCAGGCCGCGACGGTGAACAGCAGGGCGGCGGCGACCGTGACCCGTGCGTGCCGGCGGCCGGGGGACCGGAGGGAGTGAGGGCGGCGCGGAGCGTGCGTCGGGGCTGTCACTGGGCTGCTTCTCTCCTAGTCGTCCAGGTACGCGGAGGTGACGGACAGGTCCACCTCGCAGCCCTGCTCCGCGTGGAGCAGGACGGAGAGCTCGACGTCGCCCGCCCCTCGTCCCAGGGCGAAGACGAACTCCGTGCCGGGGGCTCCCGTCCGCACCTGGTCCTTGCCGGCGCCCGTCCTGGAGGTCACGGTCAGCTCGGTGCCGGGCACGCACACCGGGGCGGCGGGGTCGTGCGGGGCCACGTCGAAGGTGAGGGTGAGCCGCGGCTTCGGGTCGTCGGTGTGCAGGGAGCCGGTGACGGTGTCGCCGTTCACCAGGGGAGCGGCGACGTCGAGATCGATGTCGTGACTCACGTCCACGGGGCGGCTCTCCAGGACCGCCCAGGTGCCCCAGGACGGCAGTCCCACGGCCAGTACGGCCAGCGGGATCACCACCAGGACGAACGGCGGCCACAACGGGGGCTGCCCGTCCGGGCCGCGGCGCGCGATCAGCGGCAGCATGGCGGCGGCGAACGCCAGCAGCGCCGCCGCCGTCGCGCCGACCACCACGGCGTCCCCGCCGAGCGCCAGCCAGACGGCGCCCGCCCCGAGAACGGTCACGAGATCGGCCAGGAGGAACAGGGTGATCACCCACGCGCCCGCAGCGGCGTCGCGGACCCGCAGCGCCGCACGCCGGAGCCACGGGAGGGGCGGGGTGCCGTCCTCACCCGGGGGGGTCCGTACCTGCCGACGCGCTCGGTGTCGCGCTCGTCACGTCGTTGCTCACGCGCGCAGCTTAGGGGCGTGGGTGAGCGACCCGAGGCAAGATGTCACCCGGGCGGTTGACCTCGGCGTGAAGCGGCCCGCGGGCGTGTTCCGGTCTGCTAGGGCGCGGCCCCGGAGCCGTCGGACGGGCTCCGGGGCCGCGCCGTGCCGGCGTGTTCCACCGGCCGGGTCGACGGTTCCGGGCGGTGGCCGTCCCTCGTGCGGGTCAGTCCGGGCGGTGGGCCGCCGTGACCTGACCGGCCTCCGCCGGGGCCCCGGTGCCGGACGAGGTGATCACCTCGGAGCGGCGGCCGTCCCGGTTGAGGAGGCCGCCCGTGAGGGCGAGGCCGAGGCCGGCCACGGCGAGGGCGGCGCCGACCAGGGCGGGGGAGGTCCAGCCCCAGCCCGCCGAGAGGGCCAGCCCGCCGAGCCAGGCGCCGCCCGCGTTGGCCAGGTTGAAGGCGGAGTGGTTGGAGGCCGCCGCCATCGTCGGGGCGTCCTTCGCCTTGGCCATGAGCAGCATCTGGACGGGCGTGGTGATGAGGGAGCCCAGCGCGCCGATGAAGGTGATCGTCACCAGGGCGGGCCAGGTGCTGTGGACGGTGAAGGAGAACGCCACCAGCGCCGCGGCGAGCAGGGCGAGCCCCGCGTACAGCGTCGGGCGCAGGGCACGGTCCGTGAGCGGGCCCGCGACCAGCGTGCCGAGCGTCATGCCGACGCCGTAGAGCGCGAGGACCAGGGTGGTCGAGGACTCGGAGATGCCCGTCACGTTCGTCAGGATGGGCACCAGGTAGCTGTAGACGGCGAAGAAGCCGCCGAATCCCACCACGGCGACGGCCAGGCCGATCGCGACCTGCCGGTTGCCCATCGCCCGCAGCTCGTGCCGGATGCCGGTCTGCCCGCCGCGGGGCTGGTGGGGGACGAAGAGGGCCAGCGCGGCGAGGGCGGCGAGGCCGATGACGGCGATCGCGAGGAAGGCCGACCGCCAGCCCAACTGCTGGCCCAGGGCCGTGCCGGCCGGGACGCCGACGATGTTCGCGACGGTGAGTCCGAGGAACATCTTCGAGACGGCGCGTGCGGCCCGCTCGGGGGCGACCAGCCGGGAGGCCACGACGGCGCCCACGCCGAACAGCGCCCCGTGCGGCAGCCCCGTCAGGAAACGCGCGCCGAAGAGCAGGCCGTAGGTGGGGGCGAGCGCGGACGCGACGTTGCCGATCACGAACAGCCCGGACAGGAGCAGGAGCAGCCGCTTGTGGGGCACGCGCGCGCCGATGCCCGTCAGCACGGGGGCGCCGACGACGACACCGAGGGCGTAGGCCGAGACGAGGTTGCCGGCGTCCGGCACGGAGACGCCGACCCCGTCGGCGATCTGGGGCAGCAGCCCCATCGTGGCGAACTCGGTCGTGCCGAGGCCGAACGCGACGACGGCCAGGGCCAGCAGAGCCAGTGGCATGGTGCGGGGAAACCTTTCGAAGACAGCGGGCCGGATCGAGGGAGGGGGAGGACCGAGGTCGCCCGGCTCCCGTGGCCGGTCGCGCTGAGCGCCGTTGCCCCGCGCACCCCGGGACAGGGGAAGCCCATAAGGAGTGGAGCAAGAACGGCGAGCCGCGCATTCCAAGATCGAGCCGCGGATCGCCGTGAGCTGTGTCACGCCGTACCGGGCGGGTCGCCCCCTCAGGTCCCGTCCCGCCGCCTCCCGGGAGGCGGCGGGACGGGAGGCGGCCGGACGCCGGGGCGTGCCCGTGCCGGGGCGGGGTGCTGTCCGTCAGCCGTGGTCGCCCGGCTGCCTCCCGGGGCGGGTTCCGCCGTCGGCCGGACGCCGGGGCGTGCCCGTGCCGGGGCGGGGTGCCGTCCGTCAGCCGTGGTCGCCCGGACGGGGTCCGGGAGGCGCCGTGCTGGCGCGTTCCACCAGGCGGGTCGAGAGTTCCGTGCGGGTGCTCTCCGGGCGGTGGCCGTCCATCATGCGCAGCAGCAGCCGCAGGGCCGTCGCCGCCATCTCGGACAGGGGCTGGCGGACCGTGGTCAGGGCCGGGGTGAGCCAGCGGGCCTCGGGCAGGTCGTCGTAGCCGACCACGCTCATGTCGTCCGGTACGCGCAGACCCCGCTCGGCCAGGGCCTCGTAGACATCCAGCGCCATCCGGTCCGAGCAGACGAAGACGGCCGTGGGCGGCTCGGGCAGATCGAGGAGTTCGCGCACGCGGCGGCCGGCCGCGCCCTCGTCGGAACCGGTGTGCCGGACGTACTCGGGGCGGTGCCGCACACCCGCCGCGGCGAGGGCCGAGCGGTAACCGGCGATCCGCGCGTCGGCGCACAGCGTGTGCCGGTGACCGGCGACGACCGCGATGCGCTCGTGCCCCAGGGCCAGCAGGTGCTCGGTCGCCGTCACCCCGCCCCGCCAGTTCGCCGCGCCCACCGAGGCCACGCCCGCCGGCGGTTCGAGCACCGGGTCGATCATCACGAACGGGATGCGGTGCTGCTTGAGCCACGCGTACTGCGGCTCGCTCAGCTCGGCCAGGTGGAACAGCACCCCCGACGAACCCCGCAGGACGAGTTTGTCCAGCCACCCCCGCTCCGGCCGCTCCGCACGGCTGCGCGTCAGGGCCGCCGAGACGACGAGCTCGAGACCCGCGTCGTCCGCCGCCTCCTCCGCGCCGTGCAGCACCGCGCCCGATCCGGAGGTCTCCAGCGAGTGCACCACGAGGTCCACCAGGCGCGGCGCCCTCCCGCCGTCGAACCGGGGTCTCCTGATGTACCCGAGCCGGTCCAGTGCCTCGGTGACGCGGCGGCGGGTCTCGGGAGCCACGTCCTCGCGGCCGTTGACCACCTTGGACGCGGTCGGCACGGACACCCCCGCCTCACGGGCCACCACCGCCAGCGTCGGCCCGGCCGTCACGCCGGCACTCCCCGCACGGACCATCGAGCACCCACTCCTCCGAATAGAAAGCGCTTCCTACTGTAGGTCCGGCACCCCGGGGCGGGAAGAACTCTCACGCGTACCCAGGAATACCGAGGGACGTCGCGGCGCTCTCGTGTCACCGGCGGGTCCGGCGGGTCCGGCGGGTCCGGCGGGTCCGGCGGGTGCGCGACGTGGCGCGGCGCGACGAAGGGCTGGTGGGCACATGACGGCAGACCGGGCGAACCCCGTGACCAAGAACCCCGTACGGGGCCGTCCGCGGCCGCTGGGAGCAGGGCGTGGCCGTCTTCCGGGGCATCCCCTACGCGGCACCCCCCTTCGGCCCCCGCCGCTTCCGCCCGCCCACTCCGCCCGAACCCTGGGACGGCGTGCGCGAGGCCGCCGCCTTCGGACCGACGGCCCCGAAACCCCCGTACTCGGAGGCCTTCGCGCAGTACCTGTCCGACCCGGCCGTCCCCGGCGACGACTGCCTCAACCTCAACGTCCGGACCCCCGACCCCGCCCCCGGCACCCGCCTCCCCGTCCTCGTGTGGCTCCACGGCGGCGCCCTGACCAGGGGCTCCTCGGCGGTCCCCGTCTACGACGGCAGCACCTTCGCCCGCGACGGCGTGGTGTTCGTGTCGGTCAACTACCGCCTCGGCGTCGAGGGCTACGGCCTCTTCCCGGACGCCCCCGCCAACCCCGGCCTGCGCGACCAGCTCGCCGCGCTGCACTGGGTCCACGAGTCGATCGGGGCCTTCGGCGGCGACCCGGACCGCGTCACCCTCGGCGGCCAGTCCGCCGGAGCGATCAGCACGGGCGCGCTCGTCGCGCCCCCGAGGACCCCGCGCCCGCCACGCCCCCCCCCGAACTCCGCTCGGTCGTACGCCGCCTGCGCCGCGGCGGCGCACTCCGCCGCGACTGACGCGGGCGTGCGGCCGGGCGGGTCCTCGTGACGGGCGAGTCGAGCCTGTGGGCCACGGGATGCCGACGTGCCGCCCGTCCGGGACAATCGGGGAAAGGGCCGACTCATCCTGGTCGGCCGGTTCGGTCGCACCGGGGCAGGCCTGCGAGTGAGGAGCCCAAGGTGAGTTTCGACTTGATCAACGACGCGCGACAGCACCCGGAGAACTACCCGCCGCACGGGAACTCCGCGGGCGCGACCATGACCGCGTGCGCGAGGGGTTTCGACCAGTCGCCGCAGCTGACGGACGCGGCGAACGGCCACAACCTCTTCCTGAAGGACCAGCCGAGGGACTGGGCCGTCAGCGGCGACAACATGCACCGCGGCCCCGGCGGGAAACTGGTCTGGGAGGCCGGAGAGCCCATGGACCAGGCCGGTTACCGCACTTGGCGGGCGGAGAACGTGGCCGTGGGCTTCACCACCGCGGAGGAGGCGCTGCGCTTCTGGATGCAGGACGACGAACGCTTCGGCTGGGGACACCGCAACGCCATCCTCCGCTCCGAAACCCAGGAGGCCGGCCTGGGCCACCACGAGGGCGGCCCCTGGGGCCACTACTGGACGCTGGACATGGGCACGAGGTAGGGGACCGCCGCACGGCGCCGTGGAAGGGAACCGGGGTCTCCGCCGGGGGGCGGCCCCTGGGCCGTACGAGAACGAACCGGGCCGGGCCGACGGCTCCGAACCGGCCCGGCGGGCCTCGCCTACCGGTTCACGGGCCGCATGTCGCCGTCGTACACGGTGCGGTAGTCCGGGACGACGGTCCGGGTGGCCGGAGACGCCTTCCCGATCTGGGCGAGGAAGGCGTCGAGGTCCATCGCCGGGTCGCGGACCGGGGAACCGCCCAGCGGCAGCTCGAAGTTGTCCCAGTGGACGGGGACGACGACACCGGGGGAGTCCAGGGCGCCCAGCAGCCGGGGCACGTAGTCGTGGGTGGTGCCGGTGGCGGTGGGTACGGCGACCATCGCGAGGTCGGGGCGCAGTCCCCGCACCGCCCGCTCGGCGAAGTCGCTGGCCCCCATGAGGAACGCCGACGGGCCGTGCTCCCCGGCCGTGACCTGGAAGGCCAGGGTGTCGCCCTCGGGCAGGTCCGCGATGGTGCTGGGAACCTTCGCCGGCGGGGCGTTCAGCGTGCCCGGGGCGAAGTACGCGCAGTTCTTGTTGCGGCTGTGGAGGCTGGGTACGACCTCGACGGTGATCGTGCCGATGTCCAGTACCTCGCCGCCCTTCACCACGGAGATCTGTCCCGGGTCGACTCCGAGGGCGGTGAGCAGGTGGTACGTGGTCTCGGTGCCGATGACGCGGGCGCCGGTGGTCCTGGCGATGTACGGCACGTCACCGAGGTGGTCCCAGTGGGAGTGGCTCACCAGCACCAGTTCGGGACGGCCGATGTGCGCGTCCACGACGGAGGGGTCCGTTTTCAGCCGGGTCCGCGAGTCGAGGCCGCCGTCGAACAGGCCGGTCCGGAAACGGGTGAGGTAGGGGTCGAAGAGCACGGTGCGGTCGCCCACGTCGATGCGCCAGCCCGAGGTGCCGAGCCAGCGGAACGACACGGAACGGGCGGCCCGGTCACCGCTCCGGTCGCGGCCGGTGGTCGCGGACGTGGTGGCCGCCGTGGCCGCCGTGGCCGGGACCAGTGGGGCCGCCGCACCGAGCGCGGCCCCCCGCAGCACCGTACGGCGGTCGAGCCCGCGGCCGGGGGAGACAGCTGATCCGTCCGAGGCGTGTATGTCCTGGGTCATGGCGTCAGCAGATCAAGGGGCGAAGTCCCCTGTCCAAGACCGGAATCCGGCACTTCCGATACGCGAACGCATATGTGCCCCGGTCAGCGGCCCTCACCGCGGAGGAAAGCCGCCGCGATTCCGGCGGCCCGGCCGATCGCCGCGTCCACCGTGGCACGGGAGGCGGTCAGGTCGTGCGTGCGCGCGAACACGGCGATCGCGTAGCACTCGCCGTCCGGGTAACGGGCGACGCCCGCCTCCATGTGCAGCCCGGGCAGGGTGCCGGTCTTGGCCGCGACCGCGACGTCGTCCGGGAAACCCGACACCAGCCGGTGGCGGAAGACCTGCCTGCCCATCAGGTCGCGCACGAGCGCACAGGCTTCCGGCGGCCCGGCGGCATCGGTCCAGACGAGCCGGAGCAGCCGGGTGATCTCGCGGGGCGTACCGGCCGTGGTGTGGTGGGGGTCCAGTACCGCCAGCCGTCTCTTCCGCTCGTCGGGCAGGGCCGGGTAGCGCACGGCGAACTCCCTCTCGTCGCGTGCCCCGACCTCCGCGAGCATCGACTCCAGCAGGTCCCGCGGGCCGCCCACGACGCGCGTCCGGTCCAGGCCGAGTTCCTTCGCGAGCAGTCTCACGGTGTCCAGGCCGACCCGGTCCAGCAGCAGATCGGCGGCCGAGTTGTCGCTGACCGACATCGCGAAGTAGGCCAGGTCGCGCAACGACAGCTCGACGTCGTCCAGGCAGCCGGCGGTGCCCCAGCCGCCGAGCCGGTCGGCCGAGGTCACCCGCACCCGCTCCCTCGGATCGAGCTGGCCGGCCACGGCCTGCCGGGCGAACTCCAGCACCAGCAGTATCTTGAAGATCGAAGCGATGACTACGGTGTCATCGGCGTCCACGGCGACTTCACGGACACCCCGCCCGCCGTCGGTCTCCCCGGCGACCGGCGTACGCACCCGGACGGGAACGGCGTGCAACTGCCCCCTCGCGCCCGCCTCGGCGAAGACCTGCCGGATCCGGTCCTCGGTCGCTGTGCGCGTGCTCATCACTGCTCATCCTCGGACATCGGCGTTCCCCGTCATCGGCCGTCCGGCCCATCTCCCGTACGGCGGCTTCCGGATAGGATCCACGACCGTGGATCTCTTGCGCCACCTGCGCCTGTTCGTCACCGTAGCCGACGAGTTGCACTTCAGCCGGGCCGCCGAGCGACTGGGCATGGCCCAGCCACCGCTCAGCCAGGCGATCCGCCGGCTGGAGAAGGAACTCGGAGCCGAACTGTTCGACCGCTCGCAGCGCGATGTCCGGCTCAGCGCCGCCGGAGCGGCGCTGCTGGAAGAGGCCCACGAACTCCTCGGCAGAGAGAAGAAGTTGCGCACCCTGGCCCGCCGCGCCGCCGACGGCGGCCTCGGCACCCTGCGCGCGGGCGTGCCGCCCGACACCACGGCCGCCGTGCTGTCCGCCCTGCTCTCCGCCTGCGCGGAACACGCTCCGGAGCTCTCCGTCGACCTGCAGGAGGTCACCACCGTGGAGCAACTGCGGCTGCTGGCCTCCGGCGGCCTGGACGTCGGACTCGTGCACCACCCCGTCGACGCCACCGAACTACGGCTCGGCCCCGCCGTCCCACTGGACCTGGGCGTCGTCCTCCCCCGCACCTCCCCCCTGGCCCGGCTGCCGGAAGTGACGCTCGGCGACCTCTCCGGCCACGACCTGGTGCTCTTCCCCCGCGCACACGCGCCCGGCTGGTACGACCGCATCCTCGACGTGTGCCGCGCCGAGGGCTTCGTCCCCGGCCGCCTCCGCCACGCCTCCAACCCCGAGTTCCTGCTCGCCCTCGTGACGGCAGGGCACGGAGTCGCCTTCGACCAGGGGCCGGCGGCCCGCAAGGAACCCCGGGTCGCCTGGTCCCCCCTGGCGGGCCGGCCCCTCACCCTGCGCATCGGCGGCGCCTGGCCCACCGGCCGCGGGACCCACCCGGCCGCCCGCCGCTTCGCCGGACTCGCCGCCGAGGTCCTGGCCCGCCACCACACCGCCACCTCACGACGCGGGGGCACCGCCCACCCGCCCGACGACACCCCGCGCCCGTGGTCGGTGGTGTACGGCTGAACACCCGCACACCGACCGCACACCTCGTACCCCGGAACCACCACCGGACGTCGGGGGGAGGTGGTTCACTTTGTCGGTCCCCGGCCGCCAAGGCCGCCCGCCCGTACGCCGAAGGAAGCCGTTCCGATGACTGCCCCCGCCCCCATACCGCCTCCCCCCTCCACCCCGCCGGTTCCTCCCGCCGGGGGCCGCGCTCCTTCCCGGTGGATCGTGGCGTCGGTGGCCGCCGTCGTCGCCGCCGGCGCGGGCATCGGCGTGGGCTGGCTGCTGTGGTCCGGCCCGGACAGCGCGGCCTCCGGGACCGGCCTCGACAACGCCGCGGCCGACGCGGCGGGCGCCTGCCAGGCGTGGGAGAGGGTCCCGGCGCTGGACAAGGTGTTCGGCGATGACGACAAGGCCTCCGAGGCCTACTACAACCGCGCCGGCGGTGCGGCGACCCTGGCCCACTCCGCGGCCCGGTTCGACCGTCGCTACGACGCTCTGGACAAGGCCCTGCAGGACATCACACGACGCCTGCAGACCTTCGACGTGAAGGGCGCCAAGGCGGTCGCCGCCCACGACAAGGTGAGCACCCTCTGCGCCGGACTGGACGGCTGAACCGCCCTACAGCTCGCTGTCGCCCCACGAGACGACGTCCACGTCGTCACCGACGGACAGGGTGCCGGTGCGGAGCACCGCGTACTTGGTCCCGCAGGCGACGCCGCCCCCGGTGGCGCGGCGGTAGCCGGCGAGGGTACGGATCGGCTCCGGGCCCGCCTTCGCCCCCGTCTCCTGTTCGACCATGGTGACCGCGCAGCGGATGGCGAGCTTGGCGTAACCCAGTTCGGCGCCGCCGATACGGATGCGGTGGGCGCGGTCCTCGGTGTGCGGTTCGTCCCAGCCGTCGACCACGATGTTGGGGCGGAAGCGGTTCATCGGCAGCGGCGGGAGGCCGCGTTCGGCCAGTTTGCGGTTGAGCAGGCCGAGCGTGGCGCGTGAGACGACGTGCAGGGCGCAACTGTCGGCGTAGGCGGAGGTGCCCGGGGTCCTGCCGTCGGTCACCCGGTCGTGCTCCGGCGGCACGCGCACGAGCCGGCTCGGCACGCCGAGCACCTCCGTGAACCAGTCGGCGGCCGTGTCACCCTGGTCGATGCCCTGGTGGACCGTCCCGAACAGGTCCACCTTCCGCCGGGCGGCGGCCGTGTCCACGCGGAGCTCCAGCGTTTCGAACCCCGGCGCGCGGAGGGTGAGTCGGCCACCGTCGGCACTGACCGTCGGCCGGACCAGGGCCAGCCCGGGATCCCCGCGCTGCGTCCGCCCCACCCCCTCCTCACCGACGACCATGAAACTGCGGTCGTGCGCGAGCCCGGCCGGGGTGAGCAGCGCCTCGCGCGCCGATGTCCCGGCGCAGCCCTTGACGGGGTAGCACGTCAGCTCGACAACGCTGGCCATGGTGGTCTTTCCGTCCTGTTCTGCTGGTTGGCGACTGCCTGGGTGCTCGGTCTGATGAGTCTTGCAGCGTGTTGGGTCCTCTCTCACCGGACCAGTGATCATTTGTTGAAAATATCGGTCACAGATCATCACGCTATGATCACGAGAGGTTGTGATCTTCTTGTGAATCGATCTGCGAGACGCTTACGTTTCCCTCACTTTGAATTGATCGAGTGGGGGCGTCTGTGCGTCGTTCGACGCGTTCGTTCGCTGTTGTCTTTGCTTTCGTGCTCGCTGGGCTTGCCGGCACGGAGCAGGCCGCGTTGGCGATCGGGCAGTGGCCAGGTGACAATTCCGGTGAGAGCGCCCCGGAGCAGGGTTGGGGTTCGGCCACCGGTCGCAGTCACAAGGCACCGGCCGATGCCACGGATGCCTCGGCCACGGGCGGACGCACAGGGGCGCTGACCGGCCGCGGAGAGTTGTCCCCGGACCAGGAACCAGGAACCAGGCGTCACTCGATTGCCCAACGCTCCGAGCATGCCTGAGCCCGGGCCGGCGACGCCGACCGATGTGCCTGGGACGCCCGTGCTGCAGGGATTCGACAGCCGACGAAGCACCGAGATCAAGAGCGAGCGCGAGGAGCGCCAGCGGACTTTCCGGAATCCGGACGGTACACACACGACCCGGTTCTATACAGAGCCTGTCAACTACCGGAACAAAGACGGTGATTGGATCGCCGTCGACACCACGCTGGCACGCCAGGACGATTCCGGTCCACGCACGATGAGTGCGAGTGAGCCGGGGTGGGAGACCAACTCCACCGAGAAGGCGATCTCGTTCGCAGGGTCCGCCGACGCGGATGCCGTCCTGCGGATGCAACTCGGCGATGGACTCTCGATCGGTTATGGAGTCGACGAGGCAAGCCCCTCGCCGGGCCTGGCCGACGGCAGCAAGGTCACCTATCAGGACGTGCGTCCGTATTCGGACATCGAGTTCCTCGCGGGCAGTGACTCGGTGAAGGAGACTCTGATCCTGAAGGACGAGGAAGCGCCCACCGAGTGGCGCTTCCCACTGGATCTCCAGGGACTCACTGTTCGTCTTGACGGCCACGGAGGACTGCTCTTCGTCGACGAGGAGGGCGCCCAGCGGGCGTGGACCCCCGCCGGATGGATGGAGGACTCCGCCTTCGCCGAGAACGCCAACGAAGGCGCGATCTCCTCCGGAGTGACGTACAGCCTCACCGAAGAGGCCGGTCGTCAGGTTCTCGTGGTGAAGCTCGACAAGGAATGGCTCAGCGATCCGGACCGTGTCTTCCCCGTGCGGGTCGACCCCTCCGTCAAGTCCATCGATGCCACCTCCGGTACCTACGTCCAGTACCCGTACAACCAGAACTTCGCCTCGGACACCGTCCTGAAGGTCGGCACGTACGACGGTGGTGACCACAAGGCCGCGGCCTTCATCCGGTTCACCGGCGTCGAGAGCACGCTCAAGAACGCCTGGGTGCTCGGTGCCAACCTGGCCCTCTACAACACCTGGTCCTTGTCGTGCACCGCGCGCCCCGTGACCGTGCACCCCATCACGTCCAACTGGTCGGAGTCCACGACCACCAAGTACCCGGGACCGTCCACCGGTTCGTCGCTGGCGTCGAAGAGCTTCGCGCACGGCTGGCGCCCCTCGGGCACGACGACGTGGTCGTGCGGACCGGCCTGGGAGAGCATCAAACTCGGTTCGGCCGGCCGCAAGTTGGTGGACGACTGGACCCACGGCCGGAAGAAGAACTACGGCCTCGCGGTGAAGGCCTCCACCTCCGATTCCAAGGGCTGGAAGCAGTTCGGATCCGACGACTATCCGGGCGGCAAGCCCAGCCTGGACGTGACCTGGACGAAGTACGGCGCCACGTACAAGCTCGGTGACTTCACCGCGCCGGTGACCGCCACGACCGAGGGCGTCCAGAAGGTGACGGTCACCAACCAGGGCCAGGCGACCTGGCCGAAGGGCGGCAATTACAAGCTGCGGTACAACCTGTTCGACTCCGCCGGCAAGGAGATCACCGACTCGGCGAAGATCCGCTGGACCGCGATGCCCCAGGACATCTCGCCGGGCGAGAGCGTGACGCTGGACGCGAAGATCGCCCCGCTGACGCCGGCCACGTACACCGTGCAGTGGACCATGGACGATGTCGGCGTCAGCCGCTTCACCTCGGCAGGCGTACCCGGACCGGCCATCAGACTGTCCTCGGTCAACATCCCGCCGCAACTGACAGCGGCGTCGCCCGGCAGCGGTGCCACGGTCGACTCGCTGACCCCCACCTTGTGGGCCAAGGGCACGGACGCCGACCGCTATCCGAAGGCGGAACTGCAGTACTCCTTCGAGGTGTGCGAGGTCGAGGGCAGCAATCTGCGCAAGAACTGCAGAACAGGCTCCCGCACCAGTGAGCAGCAGTGGGCGGTGCCCTCCGGCTGGCTCTCCTGGAGCAAGACCTACGCCTGGTACGCGTACGCCTACGACGGCGCCGCGACCTCCGTCCGGCCCGGCCCGGCGCTGCTGACCACGCAGGTGCCCCAGCCCACGGTCACCAGCCACCTCGGCGGCGCCGACGACGGCAAGGAGATCGGCACGCGTGCGGGCAACTACGTCACCGCCGCGACCGACGCGGCACTCACCACGGTCGGCCCCGAACTCGCGGTCACCCGTACCTACAACTCCCTCGATCCGCGCCGCGACAACGCCTTCGGCAGTGGCTGGTCCACTCGCTGGGACATGCGACTGCGTGAGGAACCGGCCATGGCCACGGTTCTCGTGACCCTGTCCGACGGCTCACAGGTGCGGTTCGGCAAGAACGCCGACGGTACCTACACCGGTCCTCCGGGCGGCTCGCTCACCCTGGCCCGTCAGTCGACCGACTGGGTACTGCGGGAACGGTCCGGCGCCACCTACCACTTCCTATCCAGCGGTGTACTCACCCGGATCGCGGACGTCGCGGGACGCGGGCAGACCGTCACGCACGAGACGGCCACCGGCGGTCCGGTGAAGAAGGTGACCGACGACCTGTCGGGCCGCTCCCTCTCCTTCGCCTGGTCGGGTGACCGCGTCGAGTCGGTGACCACGAACGCGATCGATGCGAGCACGCCCGGCCTGAAGTGGACGTACCACTACGACGGCGACCTGCTGACGAAGGTGTGCCCGCCGTCGTCGACGACCAAGTGCACGGTGTACGAGTACGGCACCGGTTCGGTCTACCGCAGCGGTGTGCTCGACGCCGCTCCCACGTCGTGCTGGCGGCTCGGCGAGAGCGAGGGCTCCGTGGCCGCCAGCGAGGCCGTCTCGCGCACCGGTCTGAACGACGCCGTCCACCGTGACACGCAACTTGGCACGGAGTCGGCGATCGCGGGCACGGCCGACACCTCGACCGGCTTCGACGGCGTCGACTCGGTGGTCGAACTGCCGGCCGACACGCTGAAGAACGCGGCCTTCCCGACCATCGAGCTGTGGTTCAGGACGAGCACGCCGTCCGGTGTCCTGGTCGGCTTCCAGGACACCGAGCTGGGCGAGAAGCCGACCTCGTGGCGGCCCGTGCTGAACATCGACGGCGAGGGTAAGCTGCGCGGCGAGTTCTATCTCACCGGAAGCCCGGGAGCCACGCCCATCGTGTCGACGCGGACCGTGACCGACGGCCAGTGGCACCATGCGGTGCTCACGGCCGGCGCGAACACCCAGACCCTCTACCTGGACGGAGCGAAGGTCGGCTCGCTGGCAGGCGCACTCACCGAGCAGTCCCGCGACTATGCCTACCTCGGAGCCGGATACGGCAGTTCCGGCTGGATGGGCCTGGCGGGCGGCGAGTATCGCTTTACGGGCCAGATGGACGAAGTGGCCTTCTACGACCACACCCTGGACGCCACCACGGTCGCCGACCACTACGCGGAGCGATCCGCGATCGGGCAGATGACGAAGGTCCTTCTGCCCTCCGGCCGGGTGCACGCGACCGCCGGATACGACCAGATCAGTGGCCGACTCACCCAGCACACCGACGAGAACGGCGGCACCTGGAAGGTGTCGGCGCCCGCCTACTCGTCCTCCTCGTCCTCCTACGCGGAATCGATCCAGCGAAGCGGACCCATCGGTTACTGGCGTCTGGGCGAGCGCGGCGGCGCGGCGGCCACCAGCCCTCTCGGTGACGACCTGGCCGGCAGTTACCTGGACGGCGTACGCCTGGGCAGCGCGGGTATCTTCGCCGACGGCGACGACACCGCGGCGAGTTTCACCGGCGACGGCGCGGTCGAAGTACCTTCCGAAACCATCGGTACGACGACGGCGATGTCGCTGGAACTGTGGTTCAAGACATCCGGCCCGGGCGTCCTGGTCACCAACCAGGACGCCGAGTTCGGAGACGCCCCGACCGGCTGGCGACCCATGCTGCTGATCGACGACGACGGGAAACTGCGCGGCCGGTTCTGGGGCACGGGACAGAGCCTGCTGTCCAAGCAGGCCGTCGCGGACAACAAGTGGCACCACGTACTGCTCACCGGCAACGAGGGCATGCAGGCGCTGTTCGTGGACGGCAGCCATCAGGGCAGTCTGGCGACGGGCGTCGTCGCGGGCCGGTACCCCCACGTACTCATCGGTGGCGGCTACTCCTCGGTCAGCTGGGACGGCAGGGACGAGGGCTACCGCAACTTCACGGGGCAGATCGACGAAGTCGCCTTCTACGACAAGGCATTGGTGTCGTTCACTCAGAAGGCGGGCTCCACCACGTGGTCCTACGTCCCGCCCGGCCCCGGCCAGACCGACACGCCCAACCAGCACATCCAGGCCCGCCGGAGTCTCATCGCGGGCAGGGGAGACCAGTACGGCGGCGTCACGGTCGCGGATGCCCCTGCTGCGTACTGGCGGCTCGGTGAAGGCGACGGCACCGCACTGCCCAGCGAGGTCGGCGGCCCCGGCATGTACGCCACCTTCCACCCCGACACGACCGACGCGTCCAAGCTCGACCAGTCCGGGATATTCGGTGCGGGAGACGACCGGGCGGTGACCCTCGGCAAGGGCGGGATCGTCGAGATACCCGGCTCGATCCTCGCCGGAACCACCGACCTGTCCGCCGAGATGTGGTTCCGCACCACAAAACCGTCGGCGGTACTGCTGGGCTTCCAGAACGCCCCCGTTGGACAGACCCCGACCTCATGGCGGCCGGCCCTCAACATCGACGGCTCCGGCAAGCTGCGTGGTGAGTTCTACCTCTCCGGCGTCTCAGGAGCGACACCCATCGTCTCCTCCCAGACGGTCACCGACGGCGACTGGCACCACGTCGTGCTCTCCGGTTCCGGCACCACCCAGACCCTCTACCTGGACGGCGTCAAGGTGGGCTCGCTCGACGGCATCATCACCGACCAGTCGCGCCCCTATGTGTACGTCGGCGGCGGCTACGGCAGCTCGGGCTGGATGGGCCTGGCCGGGGGCACCTACTACCTGGACGGACAGGTGGACGAGGTCGCCCTGTACCGCAGCGCACTGACCGCCGACCAGGTCTCCGCGCACTACCGGGCACAGTCCGAGGCAGCGGCCTCGGGTCTGACCGCCACCGTCACGGTCACGGACCCCGAACAGCACACCAGCACCACCAGTTACGACTCCCTGCGCGGACAGCGCACGGTGTCGAGCAAGGACGCCACCGGCGCGGTCACGGCGTACGCCTACGACACCGCAGGCAACCTGCACACGGTCACCGACGCCAACGGGCACGCCACGGTCACCGGCCACGACGCGCGCGGCAACGTCGTGTCGGCCACAACCTGCCGGGACGCAGACTCGTGCTGGACGAGTTTCTCGTCGTACCACCACAACGAGAGCGACCCGCTCGACCCGCGCAACGACAAGCCACTGACCTACCGAGACCCGCGTTCGACCGACCACAAGGACACCCGCTACCGCACCGAGTACACCTACAACTCCCTGGGGCTGCCCGCCACCACGAAGCGCCCGGACAACACCACCGCCTCCACCGCCTACACCACCGGCAGCGAAGCCGCGGTGGGCGGCGGCACGGCCCCGGCCGGTCTGGTGCTCAAGCAGACCACCCCGGGCGGCGCACAGACTTCCTACCGGTACCACGCCAACGGCGACCTGGCCGAGGTGACTTCCCCGTCCGGGCTCGTCACGGCGTACACGTACGACGGGCTGGGGCGGAAGACCTCCGAGCGACAGGTCTCCGACGCGCACCCGACCGGTGTCACCACGTCGTACGGCTACGACGCGGCCTCACGCGTCGTCACCGAGACCGGCGTGGGCGTGAAGAACGAGATCACCGGAACCACCCACACCGCGAAGATCAGCCGCACTTATGACGAGGACGGCAACCTGCTGTCCGAGAAAACCGAGGACACCACGGGTGGAGATCCCGCCCGCACCACGGCATACCACTACACCGCGCACGGCCTGAACGACAGCGTCACCGACGCCGAGCAGAACACCACTCTGTTCGAGCACGATGCCTTCGGCCGCGTCACCGGCACCACCGACCCGGCGGGTACGCACATGACGTACACCTACACCGCCCGTGGTCAGCACGCCACCACAGTC
This sequence comes from Streptomyces sp. NPDC051740, assembly GCF_044453165.1. Lineage (NCBI taxonomy): Bacteria > Bacillati > Actinomycetota > Actinomycetes > Kitasatosporales > Streptomycetaceae > Streptomyces > Streptomyces sp. NPDC051740. The sequence goes on from NZ_JBITCL010000004.1 coordinate 403,727, forward strand.
CTGGACGACTGGACCGGTGATCCCTCGAGCACCGTACGGGACCTGACCGTGGTCTCCAACGCCTACGACCCGGCCGGCCGCCTGGCTTCGGCCACGGACGCCATGGGCGCCACCACCGTCTACACCTACTTCGACGACGGTCTGCCCGCCTCCACCACCGCCAAGCAGGTCACACAGTCCGACGCCGGCCGGCACGACATCGTCCTGGAAGCCAACACCTACGACCCGGCCGGCAACCTCATCAAGCAGGTCACCGGCGGCGGCACGACCACGGAGACGTTCACCGTGGACGCCCTGGGCCGCACCAGGACCAGCATCCTCGACCCGGGCGGCCTGAACCGCACCAGCACGTACGCCTACGACGGGGACGACCGGATCACGGAGCAGACGCAGTCGATCACCGGTGACAAGAAGCTCACGACGACAGCGGAGTACGACTCGGCTGGCAACGTGACGAAGGAAACGGTCACCGACGGCACGAGCACCCACACGACCACGCACACCTACGACGACCGCGGCCTGCCGCTGACCGCCGTGAGCCCGCGCGGCAACACCGCCGACGCGGATCCCGTGGCGCACACCACCACCTACCGGTACGACGAACTGGGCCGCCTGGTGGCGGAATCCGCTCCGGAGGTAAAGGCCGAGGAGAACGGCCAGACCCCCGCCACGGTGAGACCCACAGTCCTGACCGGGTACAACACCTTTGGCGAGGCCACCGAGGTCAAGGACGCCCACGGACGGATCACCCGTACCGAAGTCGACCTCCTCGGCCGCACGACCGCCGTGACCCTGCCCGACTACAGCCCGCCCGGCGTCGCGGCACCCCTGACCGCCACCACCCGTACCACCTACAACCCGCTCGGCCTGCCGCAGTCCGTCACAGATCCACTGGGCCGCGTCACCCGCTACGGCTACGACCAGCTCGGTCAACTCACCAGCCGGACGGACCCCGTCGCCGACGCGGCTGCCGCCCTGGCGGCGATGGAGAGCAGCGATCCGGACCTGCTCGTCTCCCCGAGCGCGGACGGCGGCGGCGTGACCCGTCACACCTGGACCCCCACCGGACTCCAACTGTCGGTCACCGACCCCACCGGCGCCCGCACCGAGGCCACCTACGACGAACTCGGCCGACAGCTCACCGCGACCACCGTCGAACGCTTTCCCGAGCCACAGAACCTCATCAGCCGCTACACCTGGGACGACGCAGGCAACCAGACCACGTCGACCAGCCCTGCCGACCGCGTCACGTCCGCCACCTACAACCCGGCGGGCGAGGTCCTGTCGGTGACCGACGCGGCGGGCACCACTCGGTTCGCCTACGACGGCCTCGGCCGCCGGACTTCCACCACCGACGCGACCAACCGCACCACCAAGACCGCGTACGACACCCTCGGCAACGCGACCGCCGTCACCGACTACGGCACCGGCGGCACGGCACTGCGCACCGTGGAGGCCGAGTTCGACGCGGACGGCAACCGTACCGCCGTGATCTCCGCCGAGACCAAGGCCCGCACGACCTACACCTACGACGCGCTCGGCCGTACGACCAAGCAGGTCGAACCGGTCTCCGACAGCGAGTCGATCACCACCACCTTCGGCTACGACGCGGCGGGCAACCGCACCCGGTTGACGGACGGACGCGGGAACACCACCGTCTACACCTTCAACAGCTGGGGCCTGCCCGAATCCACGATCGAACCGGCCACCACCGCGCACCCGAATGCCGTGGACCGCACCTGGACGACCGTCTACGACAAGGCCGGCCAGGCCGTCACCGAGCTGTTGCCCGGAGGAGTCAAGCGCGAGCGCACCTATGACGGCCTGGGCCGCCTCACCCACGAGACCGGCACCGGTGCCGAAGCGGCCACCACCGACCGCACCCTGGGCTATGACCTTGCGAGCCGCCTCACCTCCGTCGGTTCTTCCGAGCCGCTCAACCCGAACACCTACACCTACAACGACCGCGGACAGCTCCTGACCGCGGACGGCCCTGGCGGCGCCGTGAGCTACACCTACGACACCGACGGCAACATGACCGAGCGGTCGGACACCAAGAACGTGACCAGCTACGGCTATGACTCGGCAGGCCGGCTGGAGTGGCTCTGGAACCAGATGACCGGCGCGGACATCTGGTACGAGTGGGACGCCGTCGGCCGACCGGTCATGGAGCAGTACGCGATCCAGCCAGAAGGGTCCACCGAGTGGGTGGAATCGGCCCGGCGGAGCTACGGCTACGACAGTCTGGGGCGTCTCACCGACGACATCATCACCACCCCCGACGAGTCGACCGGCATCGCGACCACCACCTACGCCTACGACCTGGACGACCGGCTGACCTGGAAGGGGACCGCCGGCACGGCCGGAGCCGGCGAGCACGTCTACGGTTACGACCAGGCGGGACGCCTGTCGTACTGGACCGGCGGAGACCGGACCACCCACTACGAGTGGGACGCATCCGGCAATCGGGTCAAGGCCGGATCGGCCACGGCGACGTACGACGAACGCAACCGTCTGCTCGACGACGGCACTTCGACGTACCGCCACACCCCGCGCGGCACGCTCAGCACGGTCGAGACGGGAACCGGCTCCCGAACGCTCGCCTTCGACGCCTTCGAACGCAAGGTGACGGACGGGGCGTCGACGTACACCTACGACTCATTCGACCGTGTCGCCGGGAACGGCTCCGCCGCATTCCGTTACGACGGCGGCTCCAACAACCTCCTGGGTGACGGCACCACGGACTACAGCCGCACACCAGGCGGCTCCCTGCTCGCCAGCACCGACGGCACCACCACCCAGTGGTCCATCACCGACCAGCACACCGACCTCGTCGCGGGCCTGTCCGCCGACGGCACCGAAGTCACCGGCTCCACCACCTACGACCCCTTCGGCACGAAGACCGCCACCGAGGGCGACATGCCCGCCGTCGGCTACCAGTCCGGCTGGACCGACCCGGACAGCGGCGACGTCAACATGGCGGCCCGCTGGTACCAGCCAGGCACGGGCGGTTTCGCCTCCCGCGACACCTGGCAGCTCGATGCCAGCCCGTCAGCTCAGGCCAACCGGTACGGCTACGCGAACGCGGATCCGCTGAACGGCACGGACCCGACAGGGCATGCGTGCATCTGCGGTGGCGGCACCTTCACTTTCCGAGTGGGGGGCGGCAGATTCGGGGGCGTGGGAAATGGTCGCGGTTATGGCGTTGCCCCGAAGAACGGGACTGTGCGCACGAGCAAGCCAAGGCAGACCCGCACGTCCGGCAACACAAGTCGTAGTCACACCAGCAGCCGAGCCCAGGCCCGGAAGAACGCCATCGAGCTGTACCGCTGGGAGATGCGGTTCAATCCCACCAAACCCACCACATCCCCGAGTCGCCCGACCACGCCCCGGGGATGCACCTACGGCTGCTCGTCGACTTCCAGGGCGCACCCCAGGAGCCCCGTCCGCAGTAGCGGGATCCAGCGCACCAGCACGACCAAGCCCCCCAAGCCGCCCACACCCCAGAACCCCAACCGCGGCAGCAGCCCGAGACCAGCTCCTGCACGGCCGGCTCCGAAGCCTTCGGTCGCTATTGCGAGTGTCCAGCAGAGAGCACTCGATCGAGCTGTCGTCATTGATCAACGTGCGGCCGTCGAGGCGAGCTTCGATGTCACCGAGCAGTACACGCCGGCAGATGAGCTGGCCCCGAACCTCGATGGGGGAGGTGGTACTGGAGATCGCGAAGGTATTGACTGTCGTAGGCAGGGCACCGGATGGGTAGACCACGGTCTGCCGGACGCCGCGCACGGTGACCGAGCCACCGGTGTGGAAGCCTGTCTGAACCTCGCCTACGTGACCACCCACCCCGGCACCAAAGCCGACGCCGAGCCACCCGGCTACCAGTGGGCCCGCAGGTACGTCAGCCATCTGGGCGGTCGACGCCGTGACGTCCACGCTTGCCACCTCCTCGGTGCCCAGCTCAGCGGATCGGGTACCGACCTGGCCAACCTGGCGACCTGCGGAGCCGACGCCAATTCCTATGTCGGAAAGCCTCAAAAGCCAATTCCCCCTATGGACAGCATGCTGGACTTCGAGGACACCGTGCGGTCCCTCATCGACTCCAGGCATGTCGTGAGGTACAAGGTGACACCGGTCTACAGCGGTAGTCGGACCGTGCCCTATGAGTTCCGGATGTCGTATACGGCATGGGACAGCAGGGGACGTCACGCGAGCGCCGACGCCACCACCGTGTCGAACCTCATTTACACTGCTGGCCAGGGCTGGAAGAACCTGGGTAGAGCAATCGACAGCCGTACTGGTGTCGACGCCCCTCTGCCGGGACAGCCGTGAGCCCGGCCTCTACCCGGTACCCGAAGGGGATCGCGCATGTCCCATCTCGCTGTCGCCCGCCTGTGTGAGCTGCTTCCGCCACCCGTATCCGGCGGTGACGCGGTGAATTGGGCAGAGATCGAGCGGACGACGGGCCTGGCGCTCCCGGCCGACTACCGCGAGTTCGTGGAGACGTACGGCGGTGGCGAGATCGACGAGTACCTGTCCGTCAGCACACCGCCGGTTCCCGGCTCGCCGTACGGAGATCTGCTGGACGGGGTCGATCCCGCCCTCGGGTGCCTCGAAGAGTTGGGCGCTCTTTTGCCGACAGGCGCACTGCCTCCGCTGCTGCCCTTCGCGTACTTGGGGCACGGCGATGTCGCGTTCTGGCTGTGCGAGGGCGCTCCCGATGACTGGCGGGTGGCCGTCTTCCAGAGGCAGGTGGCGTACGGGATGAATCATTGGATCGTGTTCGAGGGCGGTATGGCGTCGTTCTGCGTGGCGGTCCTGACCGGAGAAGCGGATTCGCTTGGCCCACGCCTCCCGGCGGGGAGTCAGCATGAGTTCGTGAGCTGGCGTGGGGTGTAGGGGTCGGTACTGTTCGAGGGGGACGGGTCGGAGCGGCGCTGCGTGAACTGCATCTGGCGACGCCGGGTGAGCCGCCCATGCGTTACCGGGACGGTGCGGCTTGGAGCCGGTTGGAGCGTACTCTCGGGTCGAGCCTCCTGGCGGAGTTCAAGGAACTCGTCGACGTCTATGCGCCCGTGGAGATCAACGGGCACCTGCACCTGATGCACCCGGCGACGAGGCGATGGAACCTCGCGGAGAAGATCCGTAGCACGTCGGAGGCTTGGTCTCAGGTCGAATGGGACGAGGACGAACCCGAAGGGGACCCGCGTGAGTCTCTTGGAGTGTCCGAGTTGTACTTCGGTGATGCGGACGGGTTGATTCCGATCGCCTCCACCAATCGAGGCGAGACGATCTTCTATGCGCCCAAGGGCGGGCAGGGGGCGGGAATCCTGTTCGTCGAGAACGGGGAGGGCGAGTTCTTCGAGTACTCCATGGGGTTCGCCGAGTGGCTGTGGTGCTGGCTCAACGGTGAGGAGGTCACAGGGCCGGGCGGTTCCGCCTATTACCCCGGCCCCGTTGCACTCCGGAACTTGCCCATGACTGCGGACGAGAAACCGGGGACGCGGTACGGACCCGCGCCTGGCGTGTGACGACGGGCGACAGGGCGGTGCCGTTCAGGGGCACTCTATGCCGTTGCCGCGCTGGTGTCCTCCGACGGTACGGACAGGAAGGCGGTCCAGGCCTTCGGGGTGACGGTGAGGTGGGGGGCATCCGGGGTCTTGGAGTCGCGGATGTGGATGGCGGTGGGGTGTGCGGCGACTTCGAGGCAGTTGCCGCCTTCGCTGCCGCTGTAGCTCGACTTGAACCACCGAAGTGCGGTGCTGCTCATTGCTCTCCCAGGAGACGGTCCAGCAATTCCCTTGTGTCCTCAGGGGTGAGGGCCTGTGACCGCAGCATCGCACACTTCTGCGTGAGGATCGCCACCTCATCCGGATCGGCGATCAGTTGGCTGCCCCGTTGGTTCTCCGTGTAGGCGAGGCGTTGGTGTTCGGGGGTTTCCAGCAGAACGAACGGGCCGTCGAGCGAAGCGTGACTTGCCCGGTCAAGGGGCAGGACCTGGAGCATGAGACCTGGGAGTTCGGAGCACGTGCGCAGATGGCGAAGCTGCTCGGTCCAGACTTCCCTTCCGCCGAACGGTGCCCGGACCACCGGTTCCCAGACCACAAAGCAGGAGATCGGCGCTTCGTTGCCGTGCAGGACTGCTTGACGCTCGATGCGTGCCGCTGTTCGTCGAGCAATCGTGTCCTCGTCATAGAACGGCACGCGACTGCGGAACACCGCCCTCGCATACGCCTCCGTCTGGAGCAGGCCGGGCAGTACCTGGTTCTCGTACGACGAGATCGCGATGGCCTCGCGCTCCCTGTCCAGGAACTCCTCCGCCCACAGCGGAACCAGGTCCACCTCCGGCATCCGGCTCAGCGCGACCGACAACGCGCCCTTGGTGCAGAGGAGTTCGTCGAGCTGCTCGGCGAGGTCCGGCTTCAGCGGGCGTCTGCCCTGTTCGATCGACGCGATCTGCTGCTCGCTGATGACGAACCGCTCGCCCAGTGACCTCTGCGTGTGGCCGGAGGCCTGGCGGTAGAGGGCGAGCAGGGCGCCCACCATCTTCATCGCCGAGGCGTTCCTCCGTGTCGTGGTGCCCATGAGGCCGTACTCCCCGTCCGTGCCCGTACGTTCGCCGTCGCGCAGGCGTACAGCCGAGACGTACGGATGCGCGGACTGTTCCATGATGGGTACGGAGCGTGACTCTCGTACCGTGAAACAAGAAACTTCACCCTTGCCTCAGAATCCGGCCCCACGTGAGCGGTTCTTCCGTCGTGAACGCCGGTCCGTGCCGGGCGCGCGGGCGTTCGCCCGGCGGGTACTGGAGGACTGGAACGTGTGCGGGCGCACCGACGATGTGCTGCTGTGCGTCAGCGAATTGGCGACCAACGCGCTGCTGCACGGCGTGCCGACCGGCCGGGGATTTCTGCTGCGGCTGCTGCCGTATGCGGAGAGTGTGCGCGTCGAGGTGCATGACAGCGGGGGCGGCACGCCCGCCGTGCCTCAGCACGAGCCCGACGAGAGCGGGCGCGGGCTGCTGCTCGTGGGCGCGCTCGCGGACACGTGGGGCGTGGGGGAGCGGCGCCCCGGGAAAGTCGTGTGGTGCGAGTTCCTTACCGCGCAGCCCGCAGCACCGACGCCATTGACGCGATCGTCTCCGGTCCCACCCGGCAGCACCCTCCGATCAGCCGGGCCCCCGACTCACGCCAGCCCTTCACCTGTCCGGCACTGAACGTCGACTGCCCCGTCCACGCCCGCGCCCCGGCGTCCCACGTCTCGCCGCTGTTCGGGTAGACCACGACCGGTTTGCCGGTGACGCGGGCGGCGAGGGCGACGGCGTGGTCGGCGTCCTCCGGGGTGCAGCAGTTCACGCCGACCGCGATCACCTCGTCCGCCCGCGCCGCCAGCGCGAAGGCCTCCTCCAGCGGCTGGCCGGCGCGGGTGCGGTCGCCGGACGCCGAGTACGACAGCCAGGCCGGTACGCCCAGGCCGCGCAGCGCGCGCAGCAGGGCCTGGGCCTCCTCCGTGTCGGGGATCGTCTCCAGGGCGAGCACGTCCGGGGCGGCCCCCGCCAGGACCTCCATGCGCGGGCGGTGGAAGCGTTCCAGTTCCGCCACGCCCAGCCCGTACCGGCCCCGGTACTCCGAGCCGTCCGCGAGCATCGCGCCGTACGGGCCGACCGAGGCGGCGACCCAGAGGGGGCGGGACGCCCGGGCCCGCCGGGCCGCCGTACGGGCGCACTCCACGCTCAGGGCCAGCAGCCGGCCCGCCTCCTCCCGCTCGATCCCGCGCCGCGCGAACCCCTCGAACGTCGCCTGGTAGCTCGCCGTGATCGCCACGTCCGCCCCCGCCCCGAAGTACGCGAGATGGGCCGCAGTCACCGCCTCGGGGTCCTCGGCGAGCAGCCGGGCCGACCACAGCTCGTCGCTCAGGTCGTGCCCGGCCGCCGCGAGCTGGTTGGACATGCCGCCGTCGAGTACGACCGTGCCGTCCGCGAGTGCCTCGGCGAGGGCGGGAGGGGTGCTCATACCGACGACGCTAACCGAGGTGGTTCTGTAACCGCGATCAGTCGGTCAGGGGGCGTGCCGACCCGGCGGCGCGTCAGCCCGCCCAGACCTCGGCCTCGTCGGCCGGGACGGTGGTGGCCAGGCCCAGTTCCTTGCGGGCGGCGACCGACTTGTTCGGGTCGATGTCGGTGAACGCCGGGTCGTAGGCCACGTAGAACGCGTCGGCGTCGGCGGCGTTCGCGGCCTTCTCCCAGTTCCCGGCCGCCTTCGTCAGCGTCGTGCGGAGCTTGCCGACCTCGGTGCCCTCGATGCCGCCCAGGCCCTCGACGTGTGTGTCGAGGGCGGCGGCGACGGCCTTGGCCTGTGCCTTGTAGCCGGCCAGGTCGGCCTCGATGGTGTCCTGCTCGGGCTGGTTCGCCCACAGGGCCTCGTAGACCGCGTTCGAACCCGTGAGGTACGTGGTCTGCTCGGGCTCGAGGGACTTCGCGGTGTCCAGCGAACCGTTGAGCTTGCCCCCCTCCGCGGTGTAGGTGCAGCTCACCGAGCGGTCGCCGGTCGCCCAGCTCTCCTGGGTCGGGGTGTAGTAGAAGAGGGCGGCACCCTTGGGGAGCGCCCAGGTGTCCGGGGCGTACTTCTGCGCCTCGACCGGGCAGCGCTCGTCCGCGATCGCCGAGACCTCGTCGTCGCCGGGGTACTCCGCGCCCTTCTTCTGGATCGCGAACTCGCCGACGACCTGGCCCTCGTGCGCCTCGTCGCAGGGCACGATCTCGACGGAGTACGCCTCCCCCTCGGCCTTGCCGTTCGGGTTGTAGCAGTCACCGGTGTCCAGCGAGAACACCGAGCGCTGGCGGGCGACCTTCTTCGCGCCGTCCTTGGCGCCGTCGACGGCGTCGGAGACCTCCGAGCATCCCACCGCGCCGATCGCGAGCAGGGCGACGACGGCGGATATGCCGCGAAGGGAACGACAGGGGGGATGGATGGCCATGATGTGTGCATCCTCTTATGTGATCTTTATGAGGGTCGCGCGCATCGTATGCCATTTCCGTGGCCCGCTCGTGCGGAGGCCCTCACCCCGTGGTGACGTCTCCGACTCGCGACGGCCCGAGAAGGTTGTGTCCGGGTGCCGGTGAGCGCGTGGAGGGACGTGCGCGGGCCCGTGCCCCCGCCGGGGCGGCACCTCACGACGCGCCCTCCGCCCCCGGTGCTGGGATGCTGAGAGGAAGCCACAGCCGAACAGGGGCGGTGAGAGCCATGACCGGGCTTGAAGGGGACGGTTCGTCCGCCGCGGAACCCCTCGCCGACCCGCACGGGGATCCCTTCCTGCGGACCAGGTTCGCCGTGCCGGCGAGACCGGTGACGTACCTGCGGCGGGAGCGGCTGACCAGGCGTCTCGACCAGGGGCTGCGGGCTCCGCTGACCATGGTCAACGGCGCCGCGGGTGCGGGGAAGACCCTGCTCGTCGCGGACTGGGCGGAGCGTCTGGGCGACGGGCTGCCCGTCGCCTGGTTCACCACCGAGGCGGCCGGGACCGGGCCCGGGATGTTCTGGGCGTATCTGCTGCGCGCGCTGCACGCCGTCGGTGTCCCGCTGCCCGCCGGCGTCGGGTTCCCGGCGGACGCGAACCGTGTGAGCCCCACCCTGGGGGCCCGGCTCGCCGCCGAGCTGAGCGTCCGGGAGCGGCCCGTGGTGCTGGTGCTCGACGAGTTCGACCGGGTCACCTCCCCGGAGATCGCCGAGCAGCTGGAGTTCGTGCTGCGTCACGCCGGGCCGGGGCTGCGGCTGGTCCTCGTCACCCGTACCGAGCCGCTGCTGCCCCTGCACCGCTACCGGGCCGCGGGCGAGCTGACGGAGATCAGGGGCGCCGAGCTGGCCTTCACCCCGGACGAGGCCGCCGAGCTGATGGAGCTGCACGGGCTGCGGCTGCCCCCGGCCGCGGTGCGCGCCCTGGTGGAGCGCACCCGGGGGTGGGCCGCCGGGCTGCGGCTGTGCGCGCTGGCGGCGGGGGAGAGCCCGGATCCGGAGGTGTACCTCAAGGAGTTCGAGGCGGACCGCAGCACGATCGCCGACTTCCTGCTGGCGGAGGTGCTCAAGCGGCAGAACGCCGAGACCCAGGACCTGCTGCTGCGGGTGAGCGTGCTCGACCGGTTCTGTCCCGGCCTGGCGAACGCGGTCACGGGGCGTGACGACGCCGAGGCCATCCTGGCCCGGCTGAGCCGGGAGAACGCCTTCGTCGAACACCTCGGGCACGGTCTGTACCGGCTCCACCCCTTGTTCGCCGAGATCCTCCGCGCCCATCTGCGGACGCGCCTGCCCGGACTGGAACCCGAGCTGCACCGGCGGGCCGCCGAGTGGCTGCGGCGGTCCGGGCGCCTTCCGGAGGCGCTCGGGCACGGGGCCGCCGCCGACGACTGGGAGTTCACCGCGAACGCCCTGGTCGACGATCTCGCCATCGGCCAGTTCTTCACCGGGCCGCGCTCCGACGCGGTGGCCGGGCTGTTCTCCCGCATGGGGCGGGAGGGTACGGGAGCGGCCCCGGAGCTGGTGCGGGCGGCCGGCCGGCTGGCCCGGTGCGAGATCGACGGCGGGCTGACCCATCTGCACCGCGCGCGGCACGAGCTGGCGGAGCACGACGGCACGGCGGACGAGGCGGCGGCCCGGCTGAGCTGCGCCCTGCTGGAGGCGCTGGCCGCCCGGCTGGCCGGCGCGCCGGAGCGGGCGGAGGACGCGGCGCGGGCGGCCGGGAGGCTGCGGGAGGCGGTCCCCGCCGAACTGCTGGCCCGGCATCCCGAACTCACCGCGCTGCTGCTGGACCACCTCGGCTCCGCACGGCTGTGGGCCGGGCGCTTCGAGGAGGCGCGGGCCGCCCTGTCCACCGTGGCGGACTCCGCCCCGGGAGCGGCCACGGCCCTCCCGCGCGAGGACTCGCTCGGCCGGCTCGCCCTGATCGACTATCTGGACGGCTGGCTCGGGAGGGCCGAACGCAGGGCCCGCGAGGCCCTCGCCGAGACGGAGAGGTTCGGGCTGCCCCGGCCGTCCGGCTCCGGTGTCGAACGGCTCGTCCTGGCCGCCGTCGCCGTGGACCGCGACGAGCTGGAGCAGGCCCAGGCCCTGCTCGACACGTCGGCCGAGGCGCACCCCGCGATGCGTGACCCCGTCCTGGAGGCCGGACGCGCCCTGACGACCGCGCGCCTGCATCTGGCGCGCGGCGACCCGGGGGCCGCGCTGGAGGCGGTGGAACCGGAGGTGCCCGCCGACGCCGTCTCGCCGTGGGCGCACGGGCAGACGGCGCTCGTCGCGGCTGCCGCCCACCTCGCCGAGGGACGTACCGAGACGGCCGCCGGGCTGCTGCGGGAGGTGCCCGACGAGCAGCCGGCCTGCGCGGTGGGGGCCGCGCGGGTCCGGCTCGCCACCGGCGGGGCCGCCGAGGCCGTACGACTGCTCGACCGGGCGTGTCCGGAGGGGCGCGCCGGTCCTGCCGTGACCGTCCGGGCCGTGCTGGTGCGGGCGCAGGCCGCGGACGAGGAGGGGGACGCGGTGGCCGCGCGCGGGCTCGTGGCGCGGGCGCTGGCGGAGGCGCGCCGGGAGCGGCTGAGTCGGCCCTTCACCGAGGCCGGGCCGTGGATCCGGCGCTACCTGGGCGCGGCGTCGCCGCCCCGGCCGGTGACCGGCCGGCCCGCGCCCGGCAACGGCGCGTTCCCGCGCGGGCAGGAGCCGCCCCCCGTCGTCGAGGAGCTGAGCGGACGCGAGTGCGACGTGCTGCGGCGCCTGGCCCTGATGATGTCCACCGAGGAGATCGCCGCCGACCTGTACGTGTCCGTGAACACGGTCAAGACCCACCTCAAGAGCGTCTACCGGAAGCTGTCCGTCAACCGCCGCAACGAGGCGGTGCGCCGCGCCCGCGAACTGGGCCTGCTGTGACGAAGGGAATGCCATGGCCCACTGGCGGCCGCTGATCGTCCTGGGGACCGCGCAGTTCCTGATGGTCCTCGACACGTCGGTCATGAACGTCTCCATCAGCCAACTGGTCGACGACTTCGACACCGAGGTCACCGCCATCCAGGCCGTCATCACGCTGTACGCGCTGGTCATGGCGGCCTTCATGATCGTCGGGGGGCGGCTGGGGGACATCCTCGGACGGCGACGCGTCTTCCTCGGCGGTCTCGTCGTCTACGCCACGGGCTCGGCCCTGACCGCCGTGGCGCCCACTCTGTGGGTGCTGGTCCTCGGCTGGTCGGTCATCGAGGGACTCGGCGCCGCGCTGGTGCTGCCCGCCATGGCGGCCCTCGTCGCCGAGTCCTACCGGGGCCGCGACCGGGCCGTCGCGTACGGCGTCGTCGGCGGACTCGCCGGTGCCGGGATCGCCGTCGGCCCCCTGCTGGGCGGCTGGGTGACGACGTACCTCACATGGCGGCTGGTCTTCGCGGGCGAGGTCGTGGTCGTCCTGGCCGTCCTCCTCCTCCGCCGCGCGATCACCGAGGCGCCGAGGACCGGGGCGCGGCCCCGGCTGGACGGCGTCGGTGCCGTCCTCTCCGCGGCGGGGCTGACCCTCGGGGTGCTCGGTGTGCTGCAGAGCGGCACCTGGGGCTGGGTCCAGCCGCGCAACCCGCCCTTCACGATCCTCGGGTTCGCGCCGACACTGTTCGTGATCGGTGCCGGGGTGGCCGTCCTCGCGGCCTTCCACCGGTGGGAACGGCGCCGGGACGAACGCGGCGACGACCCGTTGGTGCACCTGTCCCTGCTGCGCCGGCCCGCCCTGGGCTCCGGCCTGATGTCGCTGGTGAGCCAGAACCTGATCCTGCTGGGACTGTTCTTCACCATCCCGCTGTACCTCCAGGTCGTGCAGGGCTTCGACGCCTTCGAGACGGGGCTCAGGCTGCTGCCGGTGTCCGCGACGATGCTGGTGACCTCGCTGGGCGCGGCCCGGCTGGGGCGCACGGCCGGGCCCCGACGGGTCGTCCGGCTGGCCCTGCTCACCGTGGCGGCGGCCGTCGTATGGCTGCTGGCCACCATCGACCCGGTCATCGACGACGCGAACTTCGCCGGGGCGATGGCCCTGCTCGGCGTGGGCATGGGCCTGTTCGCCTCCCAGCTCGGCAACGTCGTCCAGTCCGCCGCGGGCGAGGACGAACGCAGTGAGGCCGGCGGGCTCCAGTACACCGCGCAGAACCTGGGCTCGGCCCTGGGCACCGCGCTCATCGGATCGCTGCTCATCGGCTCCCTGGCCCACGCCTTCACCGCGCAGGTGGAGGACGATCCCCGGCTGTCGCTGGAGGCCCGGCAGCAGGTCGGTGTCGCCCTGGAGGCCGGGGTCACCTTCGTGCCCACCGACCAGGTGCGCGCGGCGGCCACCCGCGCCGGGCTTCCGCCGTCCGAGGTGGACGCCGTGACGGACTCCTACGCGTCCGCGCAGCTCGACGGCCTGAGAGCGGCGATCCTCGCCACCGGCGGCATCACCTTCGCGAGCTTCCTGGTCACACCCCGGCTTCCGGGTCCGCCGTCCGGGCCCGCCAGGACCGGCGGGCGGGACGGGGCCGGCCGGAGGAGGCCGTGACGCCCGGCACCGAGCACGCCGCCGGGCGCAGGGCGCACGCCGACTACACGGGCGGCGTCTACGGATCCATGCTCGCGGCCTCGGTGATCGTCGGGGCCGGCACGCTCGGCTCGTTCCCGCGGCTTGAGATGGTGCTGCTCCTGCTGCTCACCGGTGGGGTGTTCTGGATCGCGCACGTGCACGCGCAGCTGTTCGGGGCGCGGCTGGCGCAGCACGGCCCGGACCGGCACGTCGTACTGCGGGCGTGCCGCGAGGAGTGGACGATCGTCAAGGCCGCCGTGCCGCCGGCGGTCGCCGTGGCCGTCAGCCCCGTGCTCGGCCTCGGTGTGCAGGGCACCCAGTGGTTCGCGCTGTCCGTCGCCGTGGCGGGGCAGGTGGGCTGGTCGGTGGCGGCGGCCCGCAGGGCCGGCGCCGGCCGGCGCCTGATGGCCCTGTCGGCGGCGGTGAACCTCGTGCTCGGTCTGGTGATCCTCTCGTGCAAGCTCTGGCTGAAGCACTGAGCTTCTTCAGCGGCCACCCCGCAGGGTGGATGGCTCCTTTGGGTTGACTGCCCTCTGACCTGCGGTAGTACTCGCCTCCTGTGAGCGCAGCCGTCACCCGATCGGTGGCCATTCTGAAGAAGCTCACTGAGACGGGCGGCCTCTCACCTGTACGGGGTGAGCCGGGCCGCCGCCCGGCGGGGGACGATCGCAGGGTACGGGCACGGCCCGCCTGTCCCAGGCCACCCGGGGAGCGGCTCATGCGCTACGAGATCCGTGTCGACGGACATCTCTCGGAACCGCTGATCAGGGTTTTTCCGGAACTCGACCACGTGACGATGTCCGGCCAGACCCTGCTGTTCGGGCACGTCGTCGACGAGGCGCACCTGTACGGGCTGCTGGCCCGCTGCCAGTCGCTGGGCCTGCGCGTCCTGGAGATGCGCCAGGTGCCGGAGTAGCGCCCCGGCCGGCGGGTCACGGGCTTCCGGCGCGCACCCTGCCGGACCGCACGGCCTCGCCCAGCGCCTCGAAGTCCCGCTGGTTGCGGTCGGCGTAGTCCTGCGCGAACCCGGCGAGCGCCCGGTCGAAGCGGTCGCCGCGCCCCAGGTAGGCGGCGATGGCGACCGGATCGCCGGACCGGGCGTGGGCCCGCGCCAGGCTCGCCCCGCACAGCCGCGCGAACAGCCGCAGCAGCCCCGGGTCCATGGTCTCCGGGCGGGCGATGCCCTTCCAGTCGCGCAGCTGCCGTACGTAGAAGTCCCGGGGGCGTCCGTCGAGGCCCACGGCGTGCGTCCAGCCGAGCAGGATGTCGCTGGTCGTCTGGATCAGCCGCTGGCCCGCCACCACCCGGCGGCCCTGGTTGTCGTACCGCTCGCCGTCCGTGTGCGGCGCGAGCACCGACTCCTGCGCCTCCTTGGCCTGCAGCAGCAGGGGATCGTCGTCGTCCCGGCCGAGCAGGAGCACGATCCAGCAGCGGGTGCCGACACTGCCGACGCCCACCACCTTCCGGGCCACGTCGGCCAGGTGGTAGCGCCCCAGCAGATGCCGGCGCTCCGACGACAGCGAGCGCGCGTAGCCGTCCAGGACCCCGCGCAGGGCCTCCTCCTCGGTCGAGGGGTCGTCCATCAGGTCGCGCAGCGGCGTGATCAGCGGCGGGTCCGGGGTGATGCGCCGCCCGTCCGCGGACAGGCGGGTGAGCTTCGCGAAGGCCTGGAGATGCGTGCGGGTCCGGGCGCGTTCCGCCGCCCCTGCGGTACGGCGCCGGGCCTCACGGCTCATCGACGAGGCCATGAGCTCCCGCAGCCGGTCGGCGTCGTCCTGCGCGTACCAGACGTCCAGGGTGCGCATCCCGGCGAACTCCCGCATGCGCAGGCGGTACGCCTCCACGCAGGCGCGCACCGCGCCGTTCTGCTCCTCGACCGGGAAGCCGTTCGCCCGGCCGGCGATGGCGAAGCTCGCCGCCAGCCGCTTGACGTCCCATTCGAAGGGACCGGTGTGCGTCTCGTCGAAGTCGTTGATGTCGAAGACGAGACGGCGTTCCGGGGAGGCCAGCAGACGGAAGTTGAGCAGGTGGGCGTCGCCGCACAGCTGCACGGTCAGACCGGTGTCCGGGGCCGGCCCGAGGTCCGCCGCCATGATCGCGGCCGCACCCCGGTAGAACCGGAAGGGGGACTCGAGCATGCGGCCGTGGCGGATCGGCACCAGCTCGGGCAGCCGGGTCGCCGACTGCCGCTCGATCACGTCGACGGGGTCGGGCCGGTCCCCGGCCGCCTCGAACCGGCCGTGGGACGAGCGCGGCGCACGGCCGCGCGCCTCCTTCCCGTACGCGGCCCGCTCGGCCGGGGAGAGGGGGGCGCTGAACGGACTCGGTACGGCCATCGCTGTCTCCCGCCTGCACCGTGAACGACGGCTGTCCGCCGGTCGACGGCTGTCCGCCGGACGAAGATTGTTCGCCGCCATCCCACCGTGCCCGTGCCCCGACCGGATCACCCGCCGTGGGTGATCCGCCGACGGCCGCCGGACGGAAGGCTGGTCCCGCGCTCGCGCCGCGGCCCGAGCGCGCCTCGCGGGAGGAGGAGCCATGAGCGCGACACCTGGTCCGGCACCCGGCCCCGGACGGACGCACACGCCCGACGGCGCGGCCCCCGGTCTGCCGGACGGCCCCGCCGAGATCCTGGGGGCACTCGGGCGCTCGTGGCAGTGGATCCTGGCCTCCGCGGTCGCCACCCTCGTGCCGGGCGTCATCGTGCTGGTGTGGCCGGAGACCACACTGCACGTCCTCGCGGTGCTCATCGGCCTGTACCTGCTGGTGGCCGGGGCGTTCCGGTTCGTCGGCGTCCTCGGCCGGGAGGAGCAGGGCGCACGGCTGCCCGAACTCCTGCTGGCGGTGCTGTACGTCCTGGCCGGAGTGCTCTGCCTGCGCAACCCGCTGCAGACCATCGCCGCCCTCTCCCTGATCGTCGGAGTGGTCTGGCTGGTGTCGGGGATGCTCACCCTCTTCACGGCGATCGCCTCGCGGGACCTGCCGCACCGCGGTGTCGTCCTCGGTGCGGCGCTGCTGGCCGTCGTCGCGGGGATCGTCGTCCTGGCCCTGCCCGCGGAATCGGCCCGGGCGCTGACCCGGCTCCTCGGCCTGTGGCTCGTGCTCCTCGGCCTGGTCGAGGCCGCCGTCGCCCTGGCCTGGCGGGCCGCGCTGCGCAGGTCGGGCATCGCGGGAGCGCCCCGCCGTACCGCGGGGACCGGCTGAGACGTCCGGCCGGGGCGGCGTTTCACCCGTCCCGGGTGAGGCGGGCGGTCCTTGGTCGCGGACACGCTGAAGTCGGCACACAACGGAATGTCGGGCACGGGCGGCCCGGAACGGAGGACCGAGATGAGTGGTGCGACGTACCTCGCGTACGACTATCCGCTGCTGAGCGCCTTCTGGACCATGCTGGTCTTCTTCCTGTGGATCATGTGGTTCGTCCTGCTCTTCCGGGTCGTCATGGACATCTTCCGCGACGACGACCTGGGCGGCTGGGCCAAGACGGGCTGGCTGGTGTTCACGATCGTGCTGCCCTTCCTGGGCGTCTTCGTCTACGTGATCGCCCGCGGCAAGAACATGGGGCGCCGCGAGATCACCCAGGCGCGCGCACAGCAGGAGGCCTTCGACAGCTACGTCCGGGAGACCGCCAAGGGCGCCGACGGCCGCACCAGCAGCGTCGACGAACTCGCCCGGCTGTCCGAGATCAAGGCCCGCGGCGACATCTCGGACGACGAGTTCCGCAGGGCGAAGGAACTGGTCCTGAGCGGCCACGGCCCGGCGGAACACGCGGACCGGTTCGCCTCGTCCGCCGGGCGCTGACCGCACGACACCGAATCGAGGAACCGGAATGACAGCGACACACCCGACGCACGGCGCACGCGGTGCCACCGGCACGCACGCGCCGTCGGCCAAGCGGCAGTGGGCCGAGGGCCTGACGGTCTTCGCCGCCGTCTCCCTCATGATCGTGTCGGTGCTCGACATCCTCCGGGGCGTCATGGGCATCGCCCAGGACGACGTCTTCGTCACGACGCAGGACTACGTCTTCCAGTTCAACCTCAGCGCGTGGGGCTGGACCCACCTGGTGCTCGGCGCCATCGGGGTGCTCGTCAGCCTCGGCCTGGTCCGGGGGGCCACCTGGGCCCGCGTCGCCGGCGTGGTGATCGCCGGTCTCCTCGTCATCGCCAACTTCCTGTCCCTGCCGTACTACCCGGTCTGGTCCGTCGTGATGATCGCCTTCTCCGGGTTCATCATCTGGGCGCTGTGCGTGCCGCGTTCGCACGCCGGCACGGACCGCTGAGCCGGGTCCGTGCGGACCGCCGGCCGCCGGGGTGCCGGGTGGGCGCGACTGGCGCTCCTCGCCCTGGCGGCCGGCGTCCTGGTCCCGCTCGTGGCCGCCGGCCTGCGCGGCGTGCTCTGGGCGCTGCTCGGTCTCGCCGGACTGGCCCTTGCGGCCGTGGGACTGTGGTGGACGCTCGCCCACTTCGGGGTGGTGCGGATCGTCGGCGCGGTGCTGTGCGTGACGGCACCGCTGACGGTCCTCGCCCTGTACGCCGCGGGCGGGATGCTGGGGCCGGCCGTGGTGTCCCTGGCGCTGTGGGCGCTGGCCGTGGGCGCGGCGCGGAACGCGGTGGCGCCCGAGACCGCCGAGCCGGTGCCCGCCCCGCCGCCGCGCCGTCCCTGGGCGCTGATGAACCCGCGCTCCGGCGGCGGCAAGGTGGACCGCTTCCGGCTGGCCGACCGGGCACGTGCGGCGGGTGTCCGGGTGGTGCTCCTCGGCGCCGGGCACCAGGACGTGGCCGCGCTCGCCGAGGACGCCGTACGCGACGGAGCCGATCTGCTGGCGGTGGCCGGAGGGGACGGCACCCAGGCGCTGGTGGCGGAGGTGGCCGCCCGCCACGACCTGCCGTTCCTGGTGATCCCGGCCGGCACCCGCAACCACTTCGCGCTCGACCTCCGTCTCGACCGGGACGACCCGGCGAAGGCCCTCGACGCCCTGACGGACGGCGTCGAACTCCGGGTCGACCTCGGTTTCGCCGCCGGCCGGGTCTTCGTCAACAACGCCTCCTTCGGCACGTACGCGGCGGTCGTGGGCGATCCCGCGTACCGGGAGGAGAAGCGGCAGACCACGCTCCGGATGCTGCCCGGTCTGCTGTCCGGCCCGTCGGCACCCAGCCTGCGGATGCGGGCCGACGGGACGCGGGCGGACGGGCTGCAGGCACTGCTCGTCAGCAACAACCCGTATCTGCGGGCGGTCGACGCCTCCCGGCCGGGGCGCCGGGAGCGGCTGGACTCCGGACGGCTCGGGGTGCTGGGAGTGCGGGTCGGGAGCGCGGTGCGGGCCGCCGGGATGGTGCGCGGCCCCCGCGCGGCCGGCCTGCTGCGGCTCACCGCCGACGAGGTCGTCGTGGAGGCGGACACCCCGGCCGTCCCGGCCGGCGTGGACGGGGAGCACGTGCTGCTGCCGGTTCCCGTGGTGTGCCGGATCGTGCCCGGAGCGCTGCGGGTGCGCGTCCCGCGGAGCGCGGTGGGTACGCGGCCGGTGAACGGGGCACCCGACTGGCCGCGGGTGACGAGGCTCGCGCTGGGCCGGCGCGACGACGGTCCGTGGAACGGCGGTCGTGGCCGTTGACCGGGAAGGCGGTGGACATGTGCCGTTGGCTCGCCTATTCGGGCACTCCCATTCTGCTCGACAGCATCCTCTACAGGCCGGTCCACTCACTGATCGACCAGAGCCTGCACGCCAAGATGGGCGTCGAGACGACCAACGGTGACGGGTTCGGCGTGGGCTGGTACGCGTCGCACAAGGACAGCCCCGCCGTCGTCCGGGACATCGGCCCGGCGTGGAGCGACCGCAACCTGCGGGAGATCGCCGAGCACGTCGTCTCGCCGCTCTTCTTCGCCCACATCCGGGCCTCGACCGGCTCGGCGGTGCAGCAGACCAACTGCCACCCGTTCCGGCACGGCCGCTGGATGTGGATGCACAACGGGGCGATCGCCGAGTTCCACCTGCTCCGGCGCGACCTCGCGCTGGCCGTCGAGCCGGAGCTGTTCCCGTACGTCGAGGGGTCCACGGACTCGGAGATGATGTTCTACCTCTCGCTGACCCTCGGTCTGGAGGAGGACCCGCCCGGTGCCGTCGCCCGGATGGCCGGCCTGGTGGAACGCGTCGGCCACGAGCACGGCGTGGAGTTCCCGCTGCAGATGACGGTCGCGGTGACCGACGGCGTGCGCCTGTGGTCGTTCCGCTACTCCAGCCAGAAGGAGTCGCGCTCGCTCTTCTACAGCACCCGCGTGGAGACCCTGCGCTCCCTCCATCCGGACCTGGACTTCCTGCGCGAGATGTCCGACGACGCCCGCCTCATCGTCTCCGAACCCCTGGGCGACCTGCCCGGCGCCTGGAACGCGGTCCCGGAGGGGACGTACGGCGTCGTCCAGCCGGAGGGGGACCGGATGGGGACCTTCACGCCCGCCGTGGCCCGAGGGTTCTGAGGCTTGCGGTACGGGTGCCCGGCCGTCACCGTCCCGGCGGACACGGCTTCCGGGACACGAGGGGGAAACCGGGTGTTCCGGATCCGTCTCGCCGGTGCCTGCCCGGGTTTGGCCGCCACCGGCTGGGCCGTCCTGCCCGTACGGCCCTGACCGTCACGTCCCGCCGTACCCGTTGACCTCTCCGTGACACACCCTTACCTTTTCGACGTTCGTCGCGTCAGACGACGTTCGGCATATCGAAAAATCGAGTGCATGTCATCTTCCCCACGAGAGGCGGACCGCATGAGCCGCGCCACCGACGACCTGCACGACCCGTCCCCGTCCCCCGCCCGCAGACTCCTGCTGAAGGGCGCCCTCGCCGCGGGCGCCCTGGCCGCCGCGACACCCGCCGTGGCCGACGCCGCCGCACACCCGAAGGCAGCCCCGTACGTGAACCCGCTCGTCCCCCACCGCGCCGACCCGCACATCACCCGGCACACCGACGGCTTCTACTACTTCACCGCCACCGCCCCCGAGTACGACCGGATCGTCCTGCGCCGCTCCCGCACCCTGGGCGGGCTGGGCCGCGCCGCCGAGTCGGTGATCTGGCGGGCGCACCCCACCGGGGACATGGGCGCCCACATCTGGGCGCCGGAGATGCACCGCGTCGCCGGCAAGTGGTACGTCTACTTCGCCGCCGCGCCCGCCGAGGACGTGTGGGCCATCCGCATCTGGGTGCTGGAGAACGCCCACCCCGACCCCTTCAAGGGCACCTGGACCGAGAAGGGGCAGATCAAGACCGCGTGGGAGACCTTCTCCCTGGACGCCACCACCTTCGCCCACCGCGGCACCCGCTACCTCGCCTGGGCCCAGCACGAACCCGGCCTGGACAACAACACCGCCGTCTGGCTCTCCGAGATGGCCGACCCCTGGACCCTGACCGGACCCCAAGTGCGGCTCTCCACACCCGAGTACGACTGGGAGCGCATCGGCTTCGCGGTCAACGAGGGCCCCTACGTGCTGCACCGCAACGGCCGGCTGTTCATGACGTACTCGGCCAGCGCCACCGACCACCACTACTGCGTGGGGCTGCTGACCGCCGACGAGGACAGCGACCTCATGGACCCGGCGAGCTGGGCCAAGTCACCCGTCCCCGTCTTCACCAGCAACGACACGACCGGGCAGTACGGTCCCGGCCACAACTGCTTCACCGTCGCCGAGGACGGCCGTACCGACGTGCTCGTCTACCACGCCCGCCAGTACAAGGAGATCACCGGCGACCCGCTGCACGACCCCAACCGGCACACCCGCGTCCAGAAGCTCGGCTGGAAGCCGGACGGCACCCCCGACTTCGGCGTCCCCGTGGCCGACACCGAGGGGGCGTGACATGAGACGCGCGTACGCCGTACTGCTCGCCCTCTGTCTCGCACTCGCCGGCGCCCTGGCCACCGCCGGGCCCGCGCAGGCCGCCCCGCAGACCATCGCCAACGGCACGCAGTTCACCGACGGTCCGGGCAACCCCGTACACGCCCACGGCGGTGGCGTCCTCAAGGTCGGCGCGTACTACTACTGGTTCGGCGAGCACCGCAACGCCGACAACACCTTCCGCTACGTGGACGCCTACCGCTCCACCGACCTGAAGAACTGGGAGTTCCGCAACCACGTCCTCACCGAGGACAGCCACGCCGAGCTCGCCACCGCCAACATCGAGCGGCCCAAGGTCATGTACAACGCGGCCACCGGCCAGTTCGTGATGTGGATGCACAAGGAGAACGGCAGCGACTACAGCGAGGCCCGCGCCGCCGTCGCCGTCTCCGACACCGTGGACGGCGACTACACCTGGCGGGGCAGCTTCCGGCCGCTGGGCCGGCACATGTCCCGCGACATCACCGTCTTCACGGACACCGACGGCGCCGGCTACATGGTCTCCGCCGCCCGCGAGAACTACGACCTGCACATCTACCGGCTCACCGCCGACCACACCGGCATCGCGAGCCTGGTCGCCAACCCCTGGCCCGGCGGCCACCGCGAGGCCCCCGCCCTGTTCAAACGCAACGGCGTCTACTTCATGCTGACTTCGGGCGCCACCGGCTGGAACCCCAACCAGCAGCAGTACGCCACCGCCACCAGCCTCTCCGGCCCCTGGTCCGCGATGCGCGACGTCGGAGACTCGACCGCCTACGGCTCGCAGACCGCGTACGTCCTGCCGGTGCAGGGCTCCTCCGGCACCTCGTACCTCTACCTGGGCGACCGCTGGGGCAACTCCTTCGGCGGGACCGTCAACGACTCCCGGTACGTGTGGCTGCCGCTGACCTTCCCGTCGTCCACGTCGATGTCCCTGTCCTGGTCGCCCGAGGTCACCGTCGACACGGCCGCCGGGACGGTCGACGGCACCGCCGCCACGTACCACACGCTGATCGCCCGGCACAGCGGCAGGTGCGCCGACGTGACCGGCCAGTCGCTGTGGCAGGGCGCCCAGATCAAGCAGTACGGCTGCAACGGCGGCGGCAACCAGAAGTACTGGTTCAAGTCCGTCGGCGGCGGCTACCACCAACTGGTGGTCCGGGGCAGCAGCCTGTGCGTGCGGGAGAACGCGAGCACCGTCTCGCAGGAGGACTGCGACGCCTCCGCGGCCGGCCAGCAGTGGTCGGTCACCACCACGGGCTCCTACGTCACCATCAGGTCCCGTGCCACCGGCGAGTGCCTGGACGTGAACGGCGCGTCCACCGCCGACTCCGCCGCGATCATCACGTACACCTGCAACGGAGGGAGCAACCAGCAGTGGACACGCGGGACATGAGACGGGGCCGCACGACCGCCCGGACCGCCGTGACGGCGGCCGTGGCACTGGGCATCGGTCTGTCGGCCGTACCGGCCCAGGCACAGACCCGGCAGCACGAGGTGCGTCCGCCCGCCCCCGGCATCGAGAACTGCACGGCCACCGCCTGCCACTTCGACCTGCCGCCCGGCACCTACGACGTGCGGGTCACCCTCGGCGGCGACCGGGCGTCCAGCACCTCCCTCGGCGGCGAGACCCGGCGCGCCCTGCTCCCGGAGACCGCCGCGCCGGCCGGGGAGCGTGTCGTGCGGAGCTTCACCGTGGACGTCCGCACACCCGAGGGCGAGCCCCTGGGCGCCGAGGGCACACCCGGACTCGACCTCACCGTCGGCGGAACCGCGCCCGCACTCGCCGGCATCCGGGTCACCCCGGCCCGGTACGCCCGGCAGATCCTCCTGGTCGGCGACTCCACGGTCTGCGACCAGCCCGGCGACCCGTACTCCGGCTGGGGCCAGCAACTGCCCCGGTACCTGCGCAAGGGGCTGTCCGTGGCCAACTACGCGGACTCCGGGGAGAGTACGGTCAGTTATCTCGGGAACCCGCTCCTCTGGGACACCGTCCGGCCACTGATCCGGCGCGGCGACCTCGTCCTGATCCAGCTCGCCCACAACGACAAGACCACCGACGAGGCGACCTACCGGGCCAACCTCGAGTCCCTGGTGGCGGGCGTGCGGGAGCGGGGCGGCGAGCCGGTCCTCGTGACCCCGGTCGTGCGACGCTGGTTCAACACCGACGGCACCCTGAACAACGGCACGGCCCTGCTGGTCAACGGGCTCGGCGTCGACCACCCGGCCGTCATCCGCTCCGTCGCCGCCGACCGGGACGTCCCGCTGATCGACCTCACCGCGCGGACCAGGGAACTGGTGGAGTCCCTCGGCGTGGAGGGCTCCAAGGCGCTGTACCTCTACAACGAGAAACGGGACAACACGCACACCTCCGTGCACGGCGCCACCGTGTACGCGGACCTGGTCCGCCAGGAACTGCTGAACCTGCGTCTGGTGCCCAAGGGCGCGGTCAGGACGGGATGAGACCCCTGGGGCGCTCCGACCGGAACCGGGGCGCCCCAGGCCCACCACCCCCACGTGCCCGGACGGTTCGGCCGGCACCGAAGCGTCCCGCTTCTAGCGTTGCCGCATGAACGAGAACACGCGGACCCCCACCCCCGCCACGGCCGTCACCGGCATGGTCGACCACGTCCTCGCCCTGGCCGCCACCTGGACCCGCTGGGACGGCGAACCCGCGCACGCCGACGGTCGCGTTTACACCCCGCACAAGGCGATCCGCCGCGTCGCCGACCACCTCGTCGACCACCTCGCGGAGATGGAGGCCCGCCTCGCCGGTGAGGAACCCCAGCCCGACCACTGGCACGCCTCCCTGATCACCACCGAGGCCGACCTCGCCCCCTTCACCCCGCAGGACCTCGACGAGGCCCGCAGCCGCCTCACCCGGCTCGCCCGCGTCTGGGCCAACCGCCTCGACGCGCTCACCGACGAACAGCTCGACGACTCGCCCGGCGAGGGCTGGAGCTTCCGCGAACTCGCCCGCCACCTCACCGAGTCCGTCTACTACGCGGATGCCGTCGGAGACCTGTCATGACCTCCTTCGCCGACCTCCACCACGCGGACGAACCCCTGCTGCTGCCCAACGCCTGGGACCACGCCTCCGCCCACCTCCTGGCCGCGCACGGCTTCCGGGCCGTCGGCACCACGAGCCTGGGCGTCGCCGCGGCGGCGGGGCTGCCCGACGGGGCGGCGGCCACCCGCGAGGAGACACTGCGGCTCGCCCTCACCCTCGGCCCGGGACCGTTCCTGCTCTCCGTCGACGCGGAGGGCGGCTTCAGCGACGACCCGGACGAGGTGGCCGAGTTCGCCCGGGAGCTGTACGCCCTGGGCGCCGCCGGCATCAACCTGGAGGACGGACTCGGGCCCGCCGACCGGCACGCCGCGAAGATCACCGCCGTTCGCGCGGCGGCCCCCGGCCTCTTCGTCAACGCCCGCACCGACACGTACTGGCTCGGCGACGGCGAGGACACCACCCGCCGCCTCGACGCCTACGTCCGAGCGGGCGCGCACGGCGTGTTCGTGCCCGGCCTCACCGGCCCCCGGGAGATCGCCGCCCTGGTGCGCGGCCTGGACGGCGTCCCCCTCAACATCCTCTACTCGCCCACCGGCCCCTCCGTCCCCCACCTCACCGGCCTCGGCGTCCGCCGGATCAGCCTCGGCTCGCTGCTGTACCGCCGGGCGCTCGGCGCCGCGATGGACACGGTGGCCGGGATCCGGTCGGGCCACCGGATCCCGGAGGGCACGACACCGCCGTACGAGGAGATCGCGGCGCTCGGCCGGTAGCGCCGGGGCCGGGACACGTCCCCGCACATGGGGGCGTACGCCGCTCCCGGCGGTCAGCCGGCCTGCTCCCGGGGCCAGTTCTCCAAGGTGATGTGCAGGGCGTCGATCGCCCTGTTCCAGGATGCCTCGTGGTCACGGGGCGCCCCGAAGGCGCCGGAGGACTCCAGGGCACAGTAGCCGTGGAAGGTGCTGCGCAGCAGGCGTACGGCGTCGGTGAGGTCGGGTTCGTCCAGGCCGTAGGCGCGGAGCAGGCCGTAGGTGACCTCGGCGGTGCGGCGCATCGCGGGGGAGTCGGGGACCAGGGACCGGTCCAGGCGGATCTGGGTGGCCGCGTAACGGCCGGGGTGGGTGAGGGCGTACGCCCGGTAGGCGCCCGCGAAGGCGGCCAGCGCCTCCTTGCCGGTCCGTCCGGCGACCGCCGCCGCGATCCGGTCGATCATCTCCCCGCCCGCCAGCAGGGCCATCCGGGTGCGCAGGTCCCGCAGGCCGCGCACATGCGCGTACAGGCTCGCGTCCCGCACGCCGAAACGCCGGGCCAGCGCGGACAGGGTGACGTTCTCGTAGCCCGCCTCGTCGGCGAGGTCGGCGGCGGCCGCGACGAGACGGTCGGTGGTGAGTCCGGCGCGGGGAATGGAGGCCTCCGAAGCAAACCCGACAGGAAGCGCCCAGCCTACCGAGCAGATGTGCGCGAGCCGCCGTGTCCAGGGCATGCGCCGCTCATCCGCACGTCGTCCGACGTTCATACGACGCCTTGATCCTCCACACGCGGCGTGATCGCGCCGCGGCATCGAGGAGGCACACCATGGGTCACGGGCACGCGCACGGACACGGACACGGACACGGACACCACCACCATCACCACCCTCACGAAACGACGGCTCCGCTGCCCGCCGCCTTCGACACCTCCGTGCCCGACGAGGCGCTGAACCCCGAGCAGAGGTCCCGCCGTACGCTGCTGCGCCGGGCCGGACTGCTCGGCGCGGGCCTCGCGGCCGGCACCGTGCTCTCCGCCGGCGCCGGCGCGGCCACGCCCGCGTACGCGGCGGGTGACAGCGGCCGCGGCAGGAGCAGGAGCAAGGGCTTCCTGTGGCTGGCGGGCGACCACCACATCCACACCCAGTACAGCAGCGACGGCAAGTACCGCGTCACCGACCAGGTCCGCCAGGGCGCCCGGCACGGCATGGACTGGCTGGTCATCACCGACCACGGTGGCAGCACCCACGCCAGGATCGGCGTGGACAAGGTCAACCCGGACATCCTCGAGGCCCGCGACGCGTACGAGGACACCCTCGTCTTCCAGGGCCTGGAGTGGAACATCCCGGCCGCCGAGCACGGCACCGTCTTCGTCCACCCGGGCCGCAACGAGGTCTCCGTCCTCAAGCAGTTCGAGACCGACTACGACGGCGGCGTCAAGGGCGCCACCGCCTCCACCCCGGCCAACGAGGCGCTCGCCGTCGCCGGACTGAACTTCCTCTCCGAGCAGGTCAGACGGCGCAAGGTCAAGGACGCCCTGATGCTCGCCAACCACCCGGCGCGCAAGGGCATCGACTCCCCGCACGAGATCCGCGCCTGGCGCGACGCCACCGGCACCGGTGACCGGCAGATCGCCGTCGGCTTCGAGGGCGCCCCCGGCCACCAGGCGGGCGGTCTGCCGGCGCCGCTCGGCCCGGGCGGGGCCCGCGGCATCTACGACGGCGGCCCGAGTGCCAACTCCTTCGCCGGCTACCCGCTGGAGAGCTACCGCACCTGGGGCGGCTTCGACTGGATGACCGCCACCGTCGGCGGCCTGTGGGACAGCCTCCTGGCCGAGGGCCGTCCCTGGTGGATCACCGCCAACTCCGACTCCCACCAGGTGTACGGCGACACCGGCGCCCGCGGCGGCGGCGACTTCAACGCCAACGGCCGCTACGACGACCCGGTCTACGCCGGACAGATCGACCTCACCGAGAACGACTACTGGCCCGGCCAGTACAGCCGCACCCACGTCGGCGCCGACGGCTTCTCCTACGCCGCCGTCATGGACGGCATCCGTGCCGGCCGCATCTGGGTCGACCACGGCCAGCTCATCAGCGGCCTCGACGTCCGCGTCTCGGGCGGCAGCCGCTGGGCCACCCTCGGCGGCGCCCTGCACGTGCGCAAGGGCACCAAGGTCACGCTGACCGCCGACATCGCCCTCGCCGGCGGCAACAACTGGGCCGGGTTCACCCCGAAGCTCGCCCGCGTCGACGTCATCCAGGGCGACGTGACCGGCCCGGTCGCCGACAAGGACACGTTCACCGCGCCCACGGCGAAGGTCGCCCGGTCGTACGACATCGACAAGTCGGCCGGCACCGTCCGCGTCACCTTCGACCTCGGCCGCGTCGACCGCCCGGTGTACGTCCGGCTGCGCGGCACCGACGGCAACCGGTCCGCCGTCGGCGCCATGGGCGCCAAGGTCGACCCGGCGGGCCCCGCCCTCGACGTCGTCGGCGACGCCGACCCGTGGCGCGACCTGTGGTTCTACTCCAACCCGGTGTGGGTCCTGCCGTCATGACGCCGTACGCCCTCACCGTGGACGCGGGCATCGAGGACCTGCTCGACGCCGACCGCCTGCTGCACCGGATGGCAGCCGAACTCGACCTCTCCGAGGACACGTTCGGCTGCACCCACCTGGTGCGCGACGACCGTCCGCGCGTCGCCGTGTCCCTGTCCCTGCCCTCACGGCCGCTCCCGGACACCCTCCGGGAGCGGCTCGCGGGGTACGGCGCCGTCTCCCCGGGCCTGCCCGACGAGGTGGGACGCGCGGTGCTCTACCCGGGTGTCTCCGCCCTCACCGGCACGATGACGGTCGGGGAGCTCGTAGAACGCTCCGCGATCGCCCGCGTGACGGTCCTGGGCACGCCCGGGCCGCCCGGCCCGGACACGCGCATGGTGACCCGTGACCACGTGCGGCCGTTGTGGCAGCGGGACGAACTCGTCCTCGCCGCCACCCCGGCCCTGGGCGGCACCCTCGTGCCGTTCGAGGCCCCGGATCCCACGCCCTGCTGCGCGGACCACTGAGCCCCGTCAGTCGCGCGGCTCCGAGAACACGAAGGAGAACTCCGCGGGCTCGGGCCACAGGTAGTACCGGGGGAGCGGGCCCGGGCCGCAGGACTGGGAACCGATGCCGTGCAGCCGGTGGTCGAGGTGGACCCAGACCGTGTCGCCGGGGACGAGGTCGGTGCGGTGCCGGGCGGCGTCCAGGTGCCCGGTGGTCCAGGGCCGGGCCGTGAACCAGAACTCCGGTTCGCCGTCGACCCGCAGACCGCCGATCTCCGCCCAGCGCACGTCGGCGTGGGCGCCGTTCTCCTGCGGGCGGACGTAAGGCGTCTGGAGCTCCCCGACGCTCGCGTCCCACAACAGGTCCTTCGACGCGGCCCTGGTGTCCGGATACGACTCGTTCCCGCCGCCGAACCAGAACACGGCGTCCTCGGGGGTGCCCGCGAGGCCGAAGCGGATGCCGAGCCGGGGCAGCGGCACCCGCCACTCGCCCTCCGGCACGACCGAGACGGTCAGCCGCACCCGCGTGCCGTCGGAGGTCCAGCGGTACGCCGTCCGCAGGCCCGTCTCCCGGCCGGCGGGCGCCACCCGGGTCCGTACGGTCAGCGCGTCACCGTCCGTCTCGACGGCCTCGACGCGGTGCCGCATGCGGTGCAGGCCCAGCTCGCGCCAGAGCGGCCCGTACCGGGTGTCCGTCTGCCAGGTCGCCCCGTCGTCGTTGTCGGTCGTCGCCCGCCACACGTCCAGCCGCAGATCGCTCACCGGCACACCGGAGAGCGTGCGCACCGCGCCGGTGCGGGCGTCGAAGACCGCCGGGCCCAGGGTGATCCGGTCACCGTCGACGGCGGGCCGCACACCGTTCGCCGCCGGCAGCGGGGCGCGACGGGCCACCGTCCCCTGGGCCCAGGCCACTTCGTGTCCCCTGCCGGCCCACGGCGTGTCCTCGGCGAGCATCACCCGCACCGTCCACTGCACCTCCTCGCCCCCGCCGTCCGGCGCCTCGGGCAGCTTGACCTCCGCCGACTCCCCGGGGGCCAGCGGCGGCACGGTGAGCCGGTGCGCCCCCGTCGGCACGCCGTCCACCTGGTGGGAGAACACGAACTCCAGAGGGGACAGGTCCGCGAAGTCGTACCGGTTGGTCACCCGTACGGTGCCGTCCGCGTCGCCCGCCTCGATCCGGACCGGCTCGATCACCTTCTTGTACTCGATCAGGCCCGGTGACGGCGTGCGGTCCGGGAAGAGCAGCCCGTCGCAGACGAAGTTGGCGTCGTGCAGCTCCTCCCCGAAGTCACCGCCGTAGGCGTAGCCCAGCTCCGGGTGCTCGACGCCGTGGTCGATCCACTCCCAGACGAAACCGCCCTGGAGCCGGTCGTACCGCTCGAACAGCTCCTGGTACTCGGTGAGTCCGCCGGGGCCGTTGCCCATGGCGTGCGCGTACTCGCAGAGGATCAGGGGCAGTTCGCGCCTGCGGTGGGTGCCGCCGTCCAGGCCCCGCGCGATCCGTTCGACCTCCTCGTGCGGCGGGTACATCCGCGAGTACACGTCCGTGTCACGGCAGCCGAGGTCGCCCTCGTAGTGCACCGGGCGGGAGGGGTCCCGGTCGTGGATCCAGTCGGCCATCGCGGTGAGTCCGCGTCCGGTGCCGGCCTCGTTGCCGAGGGACCACATCACCACCGACGGGTGGTTCTTGTCCCGCTCCACCATGCGCGCGGCCCGGTCCAGCAGGGCCGGGGTCCAGCGCTCGTCGTCGACGGGGTTGTCCCGCCAGTCCTGCTCGACGAAGCCGTGGGTCTCCAGGTCGCACTCGTCGATCACCCACAGCCCGTACTCGTCGCACAGGTCGAGGAAGGCCGGGTGCGGCGGATAGTGGGAGGTGCGGACCGCGTTGACGTTGTGCCGCTTCATCAGCAGCACGTCCTCGCGCATGGTGTCGAGGTCCAGCGCGCGGCCCCGGCGCGGGTGCCACTCGTGCCGGTTGACGCCCTTGAACAGCAGGGGGGTTCCGTTGACCTTGAGCAGGCCGTCCTCGACGGCGACCGTACGGAAGCCGATGCGCACCGGGACGCGCTCGCCCGCCGTGGCCAGCACCCCGTCGTACAGCCGGGGCGTCTCCGCCGTCCACGGCTCGACCGGGAGCGTCACCGGTTCGCCGGCCGCCACGTCGATGCCCAACTCCTCGACGGTCACCCGCCCTTCGACGTCGGAGTCGACGCGCAGGGTGCCCGCGCCGGTGACGTGGTCGTAGGAGGCGTGCACGAAGAAGTCGCCCACGCTGCCTGCCGGACGGTGCAGCAGGGTCACGTCACGGAAGATGCCGGGCAGCCACCACTGGTCCTGGTCCTCCAGGTACGACCCCGCCGACCACTGGTGGACCCGGACCGCGAGGACGTTCCCGGACGGCTTCAGCAGGTGCCCGACCGCGAACTCGTGCGGCAGGCGGGACCCCTTGAACTCCCCGATGTCCGTGCCGTTCAGCCAGACCCGGGCGCAGGACTCCACCCCGTCGAAGCGGAGCACGGCCGTACCCTCGCCCGGCCAGTCCCCGGGGAGGTCGAAGACGCGCAGATGGTCGCCGGTGGGGTTCTCGGCGGGGACGTGCGGCGGATCGACGGGGAAGGGATAGAGGTGGTTGGTGTAGATCGGCGCGCCGTGGCCCTGGAGCACCCAGTGGCCGGGCACGGTCACCTCCGGCCAGCCCCCGGCGTCGTACCCGGGCGCGGCGAACGAGTCGTCCTCGGCGTCGGCGGTCGCGGACACCCGTAGGCGCCAACCGCCGTTCAGGGAGAGGGAGGCCGCGTCGGAGGACGCGTACCGGGCGCGCGGGGGCAGGGTCCCGCGGCCGGGAGAGACGTCCTCGACATAGCCGGTCGCCGGGGTGCGCAATGACATGGGTCTCCTAGATCGGTCCTGGCCGGCTCAGCCCTTGGTCCCGGTCCGCGCGCTGCCCCGCACCGGTCGGCGCTGGAGGAACAGGAACACGCGCACCAGGAGGAGGACGGACATGGCCGTGGCGATGAAGATCGGATGGAAGTCGACGGTCTGGTCGGTCATCGGTGGGAGGAGAGGGTCGTCCGGACCGTCCGGGCGCTCGGGTCCTGGCCGGTGACCAGCGGCCACAAGGAGGAATTCCAGCCGCCGACGAAGGCGATCATGGCGATGGCGACGTCCTTGTCTCGAGTGCGGCTGTCGGCGGGATGGCGGTCAAGGACCTGCGGTGCGCGGGACGTACGGCGCGCAGGACGTTAACCTTCCGCCAATGCTTCGGCAAGGGGTTGGACGAAGTCCGTTCGAAGCATTGCGACTCGTTCGTGATGACGAACGGGACGGGAGTCACCGGCGACTGCCGGCGGTACGGTCCCCGGCGCGCCTCCCGGCCGACCGCAACGCCCCCTCCAGCGCGAACGTGGCCGCTCCCAGGCACACCGGATCGGTCGGGATCGGGGAGAGGACGATCCGGGTGGCGGCCAGCGGGCGGCGCAGCGCGTGCCGGGCGACGGCCGTACGCACCCCGTCGAGCAGCGGCTCGCCGAACGCGGCAGCGACCCAGCTGCTGAGCACGACCACCTCCGGGTTGAAGAGGTTGACCAGATCGGCGATCCCGGCCCCGAGGTAACGGACGGTGTGCCCGAGCACCTCCACCGCCACCGGATCGCCCGCGCTCGCGCCCCGGGCGAGCGCGTCGACGGTGGCCGTCTGGTCGTCGGCCCGCAGCAGCGGGCTGTCCGGGCTCAGCTCCCGCAGGCTGAGCATGATCCCGGGCGCGCCGGTGTACGTCTCCACACAGCCGCGGTTGCCGCAGTGGCAGGGGCGGCCGTCCAGGACGAGGGTGGTGTGCCCCCACTCACCGGCGCTGTTGCTCACCCCCCGGTGCACCCCGCCGCCCAGCACCAGCCCGGCCCCCACCCCGGTCCCGAGGTTGACCACCACCGCGTCCCCGTGCCCGCGCGCCGCCCCGAACCACAGCTCGGCCACCGCGCAGGCCCGCAACGGGTTGTCCAGGTACAGGGGGTGGGCGATGTGGTCGGTGAGCAGGTCGAGCAGGGGGACGTCGTGCCAGTCCCAGTTCGGCGCGTACTCGGAGATCCCGGTGTCCCGGTCCACCTGACCCGGCACGCTCACCCCGACCCCGAGCACCCGCGCGCCCTCCACCCCGGCCCGCGCCACCACCGACCCCACCGCCGTGGCCACACGGCCCACGACCTGCTCGGGCCGGCTCTCGCCGGGGCGCACGCCCTCCTCGGCGCGGGCCAGCACGTTCAGCGCGAGGTCGAACAGCTCGACCCGGACGTAGGTCTCGGCGAGATCCACGCCGATCAGCGCGCCCCCCGACGCGTTGACGGCCACCAGGCCCCGGGGACGGCCGCCGGCCGAGTCCTCGAAACCGACCTCGGTGATCACACCGAGGTCGAGCAGCTCCCCGACCAGCGTGGCGACGGTGGCGAGACTGAGCCCCGTGGCGGCCGCCAGCTCCTGCCGGGAGGTCGGCGACGCGGCGATGACCTGGCGCAGCACCTGGTAGCGGTTGGCCGTGCGGATGTCCCGCGATGTGCGCTTCACCGAGCTGCCCCCGTCCCTGCCGGGCCGACCGGGCACCGGCGCGCGGCAAGGCTATGGGGGAGGCGGACCTTTCGACAAGGGGTTCGGAAAGGGGCCTGACGAAGTCCGGTCAGGGCCGGCGGGCGCCCTCGGCGTCAGTCGCCCAGGACGTCCCGGACGAAGGCGTTGGTGAACTTGCCCGCCGGGTCCAGGTCGCGGACGAGGGCCCGGAAGTCGTGCAGGCGCGGGTAGCGGGCGTGCAGCTCCGCCGCCGGCGTGGTGAACACCTTCCCCCAGTGCGGTCGCGCCCCGAACGGCGCAAGGGCCTCCTCCACCCGTCCCACCACGGGCAGCACCACCCGCGTGTCCTCGACCCAGGTGAAGTGGACGGCCACCGTGTCCCGGCCGTAGGAGGGGCTGAGCCACTGGTCGTCGGCGGCGACGGTGCGCACCTCGCAGGTCTGCAGCACCGGGGCGACCGCCTCCCGGATCCCGTCCAGCGCGTGCAGCGCGGCGACGGCCGACTCCCTCGGCATCAGGTACTCCGACTGCAGCTCCGCCCCGCTGCTCGGCGTGAACTCCGCGCGGAAGTGCGGCAGCCGCTCGTGCCAGGGCCCGGCCACGCCGAACTGCTCGGTGCAGTTCACCGCCGGCATCCCCGGCACCGGGTGCATCTTCTCGGCCGCCGGGGGCGCCCAGGGGAAGTCCGGCAGCGGCTGGTCGGTGCGCCGCTTCACCCACACCTGACGGAAGCCCGGCGCCCGCCAGTCGGTGAACAGGCTCACGCTGTACGCCGCCGACATCACCTTCTCGAACGTGGCGGAATCCAGCCCCTCCAGCGGCATCTCGGTGAACACGTACTGCTCCACCTCGAAGGCCGGCTCCAGGTCCAGGGTGAGCGCGGTGACGACACCGAGCGCGCCCAGCGAGGTGACCGCGCCGCCGAACCGCTCGTCGCCGCGCGCCACGGTCACCGTCGAGCCGTCCGCCGTGACCAGTTCCACCGCGCGCACGGACGAGGCGAGCGGGCCGTTGCCGACGCCGGAGCCGTGGGTGCCGGTGGCGACCGAGCCGGCCACCGAGATGTGCGGGAGCGACGCCATGTTCGCCAGCGCCAGCCCGTGCCGGTGCACCTCGCGGGCCAGCTCCGCGTAGCGCACCCCGCCCCCGACGCGTACCGTCCGGGCCGCCGGGTCCACGTCGACCCGCGGGGGCAGCGCGTCCAGGGACAGCAGGACGCCGTCCGCGCCGGCCTCGGCGATCTCGTTGAAGGAGTGCCCGCTGCCCAGGGCCCGCACCCGCGCGCTCCCGGCGACCAGTGTGCGCAGCGCGTCCAGGCTGCGCGGGCGGTGCAGCTCCCCGGCGGCGTACGTGATGTTGCCCGCCCAGTTGGTCACGGTCTCGGCCATCGCTCGTCCTTCCTGACGCTCGGGACCGAAAAGGTCCCCGCCGGAACCTACCTCGCGAGTGATCCGCGCCCTGTGGGGGGACCCGGCACCCCGGATGTCCGAGCGGGGGCATACCGTGAGGAGTCGTACGTCCGAACCGGGAGGAGAACAACGGGATGGGCAGCCGTACCGCGCTGGTCGAGGATCTGATGGAGCGGTTCCCGCACGTGCCGCGCGAAGCCGTCTTCAAGGAGGACCTGCTGCGCGGCGGTGTGGCCTTCGACCCGTCCGCGCTCAGCGACAACGAGAGCGGTGAGGTCAAACCGAAGTCGTACTTCATCTTCTCCTTCGACCACGGCACCCTGCCCGAGCTGGGCGAGGCCGCGCTGCGCCGCCCGCCGGAGGAGATCATCCTCACCGGCGGCCCGTACGACCTGCGCCGCACGGTCGTGTCGGTGCGGGTGAACCCGGCCTCCCCCTACCGCGTCGCCGCCGACGAGCACGGTGTGCTCGGCCTCTACCTCGACGGCAGGCGGATCTCGGACGTCGGCGTGCCGCCCATGCCCGAGTACTACCGGCACACCCTCTCCAACGGGAAGTCGGTCATGGAGGTCGCCCCCACCATCCAGTGGGGCTACCTGATCTATCTGACCGTCTTCCGGGTCTGCCAGTACTTCGGCGCCAAGGAGGAGTGCCAGTACTGCGACATCAATCACAACTGGCGCCAGCACAAGGCGGCGGGCCGGCCCTACACCGGGGTGAAGGACGTCGAGGAGGTCCTGGAGGCCCTCGAGATCATCGACCGGTACGACACCGCGAAGGCGTCCACCGCCTACACCCTCACCGGCGGCGCCATCACCAAGACGGTCTCCGGACGCGACGAGGCCGACTTCTACGGCCACTACGCCAAGGCCATCGAGGAGCGCTTCCCCGGCCGCTGGATCGGCAAGGTCGTCGCCCAGGCGCTGCCCAGGGACGACGTGCAGCGCTTCAAGGACTACGGCGTGCAGATCTACCACCCCAACTACGAGGTGTGGGACGAGTACCTGTTCAAGATGTACTGCCCCGGCAAGGAGCGCTACGTCGGCCGCGACGAGTGGCACAAGCGCATCCTCGACTCCGCGGAGATCTTCGGCGCGCGCAACGTGATCCCCAACTTCGTGGCCGGCGTGGAGATGGCCGAGCCCTTCGGCTTCAAGACGGTCGACGAGGCCATCGCCTCCACCACCGAGGGCCTGCGCTTCTTCATGTCGCACGGCATCACGCCCCGCTTCACCACCTGGTGCCCGGAGCCGACCACCCCGCTCGGCAAGGCCAACCCGCAGGGCGCCCCGCTGGAGTACCACATCCGTCTCCTCCAGGCCTACCGGCAGACCATGGAGGACTTCGGCCTCTCCTCGCCCCCCGGCTACGGCCCGCCCGGACCCGGCAACGCGGTGTTCTCCGTCAGCTCCTTCATGGACAGCCTCCCGGCCCAGGAGTCCGCCGGGACGGTCTGAGACACCGGGGACCCAGGGCCCTCGCGGAGGAACCAGGAAGGCCGGAACCGAGACGTTCCGGCCTTCCGTGCGTGTGGTCCCTGCGAGGGGTGGCCATGCCGCCACACAAAGTGAGGGAAGCGCTTGTCAGTTGTGGCGGGACCGTGAAAAGCTCGGCCACTGCCGCGAGGTTTCCCCAACTCCACTGCCCTTATGGCGAGTTGCCTCGCTCGTGATGCGGGAGTCTCATGCCCGACCTGCCGAGCCCCCAGGACGCCGCCGAGACGGCGCTGTTCTCCGAGTGCTGGGACGCCGCACTCTCCTACGCCGACCTGTGCACGGCCGGGTCCGCCGCCGCGGCGGAACTGGCCCGCGAGGCCTTCGCGCAGGGCATACGGGAGCTGCGCGAGGCCGAGTCGGGCACCGTCCGCGGCCACGGCCGCCGTTCCACCCGGCTGCCCCGGATACCCGTGCTGCTGACGGCGGTCCGCAGCACGGCCGCCGCCTGGGAGGACGCGGGGCAGGGCCACAAGCTCGACCCCGATCTGCGGCTGTGGCTCCACTCCGAGCAGGCCGCCCGCTACACCGGCCCGCCACTGGACCGCCCGGTCGCCCTGCGCGGACTGCGCGATCTGCAGCCGGCGGACGCCGAACTGCTCTGGCTGGCCGAGGCGGAGGCCCTGCCGCTGCCCCTGGTGGCCCGCCGGCTCGGCCTCGACCCCGCCACCGCCGCCGGTGAACTCGCCCAGGTCGGGCGCCTGTTCCGGGACCGCTGCCACCGCAACCACCTCGACTCGCCCCTGGACGCCGAGTGCCGCAGCTACGCCCGGCTCCTCGACGCCGTCACCCGCTCGCCCGCCGCGGACACCCCCGCCGACCTCTCCCGCCACCTCGCCACCTGCCACCGGTGCGCCGAGGCCGCCGCCTGTCTGCGGCTGCACGGCGGGGGACTGCCCGGCGCGCTGGCCGGCGGGGTGATCGGCTGGGGCGGCCTCGCCTATCTGGAACGCCGCCGCCGCGCCGCCGAGGTACGGCTCGGGGCCGGACGCCCGGACCGGCCCGACCCGGATGGTGGCGACCCGGCGGACGGCACGGCCAGGACGCGCGTCGCCCGGCACGGTCTGCTGGTCGCCGCCCTCCTGGTCTCCCTCCTCGCGCTCGCGGTCTCCCTGATGCCGTTCGGCGACACGGCCGAGGAGAGCGCCGAACGCCCCGACGCCGACCGGCAGCCGGTGGCCGACCCCGGCCCCTCCCTGCCCGCCGCACCCACGGCCTCCCCGGAGACCCCGCCCCCGTCCGCCGAGCCGTCCGCCGAGCCGTCCGCCGGGCGCACCCCGGAGCGGGAGGACCCCGACCCCGAACCGCAGGGCACCTCCTCCGCCACCGCCACCGCCTCCGCCGACGCCGAACCGGCCGCCTGCCACGCCGACTACGACCTGGTCAACCAGTGGCCCGACGGCTTCCAGGCCACCGTCACCGTCACCACACGCGACCCCCTCGACTCCTGGCGCGTCGGCTTCACCTTCCCCGACGGCCAGCGGATCACCCAGATGTGGGACGCCTCGCTCGACCAGGACGGCTCCCGGGTCACCGCCACCGCCGCCGACTACGACAAGTCGGTCGCCGCCGGCGGGAAACTCGCCTTCGGCTTCCTCGCGTCCCGCGACGGCACGAACCACCCGCCGTCCGGCTTCACGCTCAACGGCCGCACCTGCGCGACCACGTGAAGCGGCACCACGCAAGAGGTGCGACGTCGTCACCGCCGACGGGACCCTCCGGACGAGAGCGGTGGCGGTCCGGCCATCCGTGGTCGCCTGCCGCTCGGCCGGCGCCGGCACCTCCACCCACTGGAGCCGGACCGCGCGGTCCGCCGCCGGTTCCAGTGGTGCGTGCAGCGTCAGTTCCCCGATGTGGGCACAGCCCACCTGTTCCCCGACCGGCCGCGCCGGGTTCGCGAGTGCCGCGCCGAGCGGATGCAGTTCCGGACGCCGCAGTCACTGCCCGGCCGATTTGAAGTCCGTCTTGAAAACAGAGCTGGAACAAAAGCCGGTCCATCGGCGGGGTTCTTTGCGGTTCGGATATTCCGTCGAATTGATGGCGGTTTTTCGCTTGCGAGACTTCGGTCGACCGAATCCGTAACGAAAGTCACGGGTGAATGCATGACGAAAGTCGGTTGACGGCGGATGCCTGCGGTGTGGTCACGCCCCGCGGTGTGCGGCGAGCGCCCGCAGCAGGCGGGTGCGGTTGCCGAACGGCATCACGATGACGGTGTCGGCGCCGGCGGCCTCGTAGCGGGCGAGTCCTTCCGTGAGGGTGCTGTCTGTGGCGGGCAGCGCGACCAGGTCGATCAGCTCGTCGGAGAGTTCGGCGGCGGCGCCGCGCCGGTCTCCGGCGAGGAAGCGCTCCTGGCAGGCGCGTGCCGACGCGCCGTGGCCGTAGCGGTCGGCGAGGTCGACGTAGAAGTTCTTCTCCCGTGACCCCATTCCGCCGAGGTAGAAGGTGATGAACGGGCGGATCTGGTTGCGTGCGGTGGTCAGGTCGTCGGCGAGCGCCATGGGCACGATCGGGGCGACGTCCACGTCCGAGCGGTCCCGGCCGGCCTTCCTGATGCCGCGCAGGAGCGGTGCCGTCAGTTCCTCGGCGTGGGCGGGGCTGAACAGGAACGGCAGCCAGCCGTCCGCCAGGGCGCCGGCCTGCTCGACGGTTCTGGCTCCGGAGACGCCCAGGTAGAGCGGCACCCGGCGGTCGGCCGGCGGTGCCAGCAGCTTGAACGGCTGGCCCTGCCCCAGGCCCTGGCCGTAGGCGGGGATCGTCCACTGCTCGCCCTGGTGGTCGACCGGCTTGCCGCTCAGCGCCGCCCGGACGACCTCCAGGTACTCCCGGGTGCGGGCCAGGGGCCGGGTGAACGGCACGCCGTACCACCCCTCGGAGACCTGAGGGCCGGACAGGCCCAGGCCGAGCATGAACCGGCCGCCGGACAGGTCGTTCAAGGTGGCGGCGGCCGTCGCCACGGCGGTGGGCTGCCGGGCCGGTATCTGCAGGACGGCGGCGCCGAGCCGGATGCGTTCGGTGACGGCTGTCAGGTGGCCCAGCACGGAGACCGCTTCCTGACCCCAGGTTTCGGCCACCCACAGGGAGTCGAGCCCGAGCTCGTCGGCGAGCCGGGCGACTTCGATCTGCTCCTTGAGCCTGAACCAGGGCCAGTACGCGACGGCGACGCCAAGACGCATGGCTGCTCCTTCGTTGTTGTCGTTCGGGGCGGGAGTC
Source organism: Streptomyces sp. NPDC051740 (assembly GCF_044453165.1). Taxonomy (NCBI): domain Bacteria; kingdom Bacillati; phylum Actinomycetota; class Actinomycetes; order Kitasatosporales; family Streptomycetaceae; genus Streptomyces; species Streptomyces sp. NPDC051740. The sequence goes on from NZ_JBITCL010000004.1 coordinate 442,608, forward strand.
GGGTGCCGCCGCGGGAAGGTGGGAGAGGGGTGGAACACCTGCGTCGGATCTTTCGGCGCGTGGATTCTACATTTGGCGCTGCTCCATTCGACAGCCAATTCCGCTCGGGATTCCAGAGGGGATTCGCCCCGTGCGCGACTTTGGTTGGACAGGTTGATGACGAAAGTGGCTTGACAGGGAATCGGGGTTTCGGAGGTGTGCGTTTCCGTGTCAGGCGAAATGTCTTGACGGTGGCTTGAAGATCCACTTAGGGTGCTGTGCGGAATATTGCAGCCGCGGGGGAGAGCTCAAGGGGGCGACTGATGATGTCCGCTCTTCCGGGAGTTCACGAGCTGTAACCCCCTCCGTCGCTTTGCGCCAGTACAGGGACACGAAGGGGAGGGGCAGATGGCGTGGGCAGCCGTGAACGGCATCCGGATGCACTACGACTCCGAGGGCACCGGGCAGCCGGTCGTCATGGTGATGGGCAGCGGCAGCCGTGGGAGGGTCTGGGACCTGCACCAGGTGCCCGCGCTCACCGCCGCGGGCTACCGGGTCATCACCTTCGACAACCGGGGGATCCCGCCCACGGAGGAGTGCGCCGAGGGCTTCACCGTCGAGGACATGGTGGCTGACACCGCCGCCCTGATCGAGCATCTCGGGATCGGTCCCTGCCTGCTCGTGGGCACCTCCATGGGCGCCCAGATCGTGCAGGAACTGGCGCTCGTCCGCCCTGAGCTGGTGCGCGGAGCCGTACTGATGGCGACCCGCGGCCGGTCCGACACGATGCGGCGTGCCCTGGCCGGGGCGGAGATCGCGCTGCACGACTCGGGGCTGCGGCTGCCTCCCCGGTACACCGCGGTGGTACGCGCCCTGCAGAACCTCTCGCCGCGGACCCTGGCCGACTCCGGCCAGATCTCGGACTGGCTCGATCTGTTCGAGATGTCGGCGCCGACCGGCCGGGGCGACCGCGTCCACATGGGGTTCTCGGCCATGGACGACCGGCTCGCGGCCTACGCGGGGATCGGCAGGCCGTGCCATGTGATCTCCTTCGCGGACGACTTGATCACCCCCGCCCATCTGGGCCGGGAGGTCGCGGAGGCCATCCCCGGAGCGACGTACGACCTCGTGCCGGACTGTGGGCACTACGGCTATCTGGAGGACCCGGACGCCGTGAACAAGATCATCATTGAGTTCCTGAGGCAGGAAGGATGACCCGCATGACCGATCTGGCCGGACTGCGTGCCTGGAAGCCCTTCGAGATCACCGCCGACGGCGGGCGGGGGAACCCGGAGACACTGACCGAACTGCTGAGCGGCCACGAGGACTTCGCGGGCCTGCTCGCCCGTGAGAAGGCCGTCGTGTTCCGCGGCTTCCACCTCACTGAGGAGACCCTGGACCCCGTCCTGAACCTCCTGCTGCCGAACCGGCTCGCCTATGTGCACGGCAATTCGCCCCGCACCAAGGTCGGTTCCAATGTGTACACCTCGACCGAGTACCCCCAGGAACTGACGATCTCGATGCACAACGAGCTGAGCTACGGCCACCATTGGCCCACCCGGCTCGTCTTCTTCTGCGCCACGGCGCCCGCCACCGGCGGTGCCACGCCGATCGTCGACGGGGAGCTGTGGCTCGCCTCCCTCGATCCCGAGGTACGCGAGGCGTTCGCCGGCGGAGTGCGCTATACACAGAACCTGCACGACGGCGTAGGGCTGGGCAAGTGCTGGCAGGAGACCTTCGAGACCACCGACCGGGGGGAGGTGGAGGCGTTTCTGCGTGGTGCGGATGCCGACTGGAAGTGGCTGCCCGACGGCACGCTGCGCATCACCCAGGTACGGCACTCCACGGTCACCCGCCCGGAGACCGGGGCGGAGGTCTGGTTCAACCAGTCCGACCAGTGGCACCCGGCGTCCCTCGGTGACGAGACGGCCGCCGAACTCGCGCAGATCCTGCCGGAGGAGGAGCTGCCGCAGTCGGTGACCTTCGCCGATGGCACCCCCATCCCGGCGGAGTACGTCCTTCAGGTGCGGGACCGGGGCCTGGAGAACGCCGTCGACGTGGACTGGCACCAGGGCGACCTGATGGTGATCGACAACATCGCCGTGGGGCACGGCCGGCGCTCCTTCACCGGTCCGCGCCGGGTCCTGGTCGCCATGACCGACTGACATGACCCACAGCGCAGGAAGGGGGCGGGACGCCCGCCGGGCGTCCCGCCCCCTTCCTGCGTACGTCCGCAGTGGGTCAACGGGTGAGCGGCCTGCGGAACCCGGCCACCGCCGCCCCCACGGCGACGGCCATCACCAGCAGGCTGGTGGCCACCGCTCCCAGCACGTCCCCGCCCAGCGGCCAGTCCAGCGCCAGCGCCCGGGTGGCGTCCACCGCGTACGAGACGGGGTTGACCACGGCCACCGCGCGCAGCCAGCCGGGCAGCGCGTCCAGCGGGACGTACGCGCTGGAGGCGAACATGAGGGGGAACAGGGCCAGACCGCTGACACTCTGCATGATCCGCGCGCTGCGCACCCAGGTGCCCAGGGCGATGAAGACCCAGGTCAGCGCGGCGATCACGAGGAGCGAGAGGGCCAGCGCCGCGACGATGCCCGGCATCCCGCCGGTCGGGTCGAAGCCGAAGAACAGCGTGGCGCACACCAGCAGCAGCACGGTCTGCACGGTGGTGCGCAGCACGTCCGCGACGGCGCGGGCGACCAGGATCCAGTGCAGCCCGACCGGCAGCGAACGGAAGCGGGTCAGCACCCCGTTGTCCATGTCCCGGATCAACTCGGCGCCGGAGCCGACGGCCGAGGTGATCCCGCTGGTGACCAGAATGGCCGGCATCAGGTAGTCGACGTAGTTCACGCCCGCCGGGAAGTGGTCCCGGGAGGCCATGCTGCCGAACACCTGGCTGAAAATGACCAGCAGGATCAGCGGCTGGGCCAGGCTGAGGACGACGAGCCTGCGGTCGGTGACCAGTCCGCGCAGGCTGCGCCCGGTCAGTACGGCGAACTGGGTGCGCGCGCTTGCCGGCTGCCAGCGCACGGGTGTCGCGGACCGGGCGCGGCCGGCGGGAACCGTGACAGTCATGGTGGTAGCTCCTCGGAAGGTCAACGGTCCACGTTCGCAGCGGACTTGGCGGCGAGGGAGAGGTAGACGTCGTCCAGCGACGGCTCCGACAGGGTGAGCCCCGTGACGGGCACCGCGGCCTCCTCGACGGCCCGGACGACCTGCGCGAAGTCGTCGAAGTCGGCGACCGGCACGCTCACCGCGCCCTCCTCCGGGGTCTGTACGGCCGCGAACCCGGACCGGCGCAGCGCCTCGGCGACCTTGACGGCGTCCCCGCGCCGGGTCGTCGACAGTTGCGCCCGCCGCTCACCCACCCGGGACTTCAGCTCGCTCGGTGTGCCGGCCGCCACCACGGTGCCCTGCGACAGGACGGCCACGGTGTCGGCGAGGCGCTCCGCCTCCTCCAGGTACTGCGTGGTCAGCAGCACGGTGGTACCGTCCGCGACCAGGGCCTCGACGGTCTCCCACAGCGAGATCCGGCTGGCCGGGTCCAGTCCGGTGGACGGCTCGTCGAGGAAGATCACTTGCGGCCGGCCGACGAGGCTCGCGGCGAGATCGAGCCGCCTGCGCATTCCGCCGGAGTAGGTGCGGGACAGCCGGCGCCCGGCCGCCGAGAGACCGAACACGTCCAGCAGTTCCTCGGCCCGCTCCCGGGCCTGCCGCGCACCGGCGCCCAGCAGCCGGGCGATCAGCACCAGGTTGTCGTATCCGGTCAGCTTCTCGTCCACCGAGGCGAACTGGCCGGTGAGACCGATGCATCCGCGGACGGCCCGGCTGTCGCGGACCACGTCATGGCCGGCCACCGCCGCGCTCCCGCCGCTCGGTGGCAGCAGCGTGGCGAGGATGTTCACGAGCGTGGTCTTTCCGGCGCCGTTGTGCCCGAGCAGCCCCAGCACCGTGCCTTCCGCCACCTCCAGACTGACCCCGCGCAGGGCGTGCACCCCGTCGTAGGACTTGGTGAGGTCCGTTGTGCTGATCATCGATGCGGCCATGCATTCCCCCGTCGGTCCGGCCGGTTCAGCCGCCCGAGCGACCCGGGCGGAGCAGGTGAAGATCGAAGAAGTCGGTGACGATCGCGCGTTCGCGGTTCACCACGGACTTCGGGGCGGCGGTGCCGATCAGCCGGGCGGTGCGCGGCTCGGGCAGCCCCGCCCGGCCGCGCAGTTGCGGCAGCAGCGCCTGGAAGTCGCTGAACGAGTAGTGCGCGGTGCCCTCCAGCCGGCGGATCGACACCGAGGCCGGCGAGCTGTCGTGCAGCCGGGCCGGCAGCGCCTGGGCGGGTGCCGCGGTGGACCCCACCATCAGGAACGGGCGGTCGAGCCCGCTGCGCACCAGGCGGTCCAGCTCCGGCCAGGAGCGCCGGGCAGGCGTCACATGGAACCCGTCGAGGTCGAGCCCCGCGTCGATCCGCGGATCGCGCGCCATGGTCTCGGCCGCGGTGATGCCGCCCGCCGAGTGACCGAACATGCCGATCCGGTCCAGATCCAGCTGCGCGCCCAGACCCGCGGGCAGCGCGCGCCGCGTGCCGGGCCGGGCGAGTGCGTCCAGGACGAAGGCGGTGTCCGCGGCGCGCACCCGCATGCGCCGGGCCAGCCCCTCGTCGGTGCCGGTGCCCGCCGTCACGGCCCGGACGATCCGGCCGTGCCCGAAGTCCACCCCGAGGGATTCGTAGGTGTGGTCCATCGTCACGACGACGTAGCCGCGGGCGGCGAGTTCCTCGACCAACATCGTGCCCCAGGAACGGGAGGTGCCCAGGCCGGGCGAGTAGAGGATCGTCGGCCGGGGCCGGGCGGGCTCGGCCGGCGGTGCGCCGAGGGCCGCGTGCGTCGTCACCGCGGACCAGTCGACCCGCCCCGTGGGCAGACCGAGGATGCGGGAGGCGGCAGCCGAGAAGTCCTCGGCGACGCCGGGGGACATCCAGCGGGCCAGGGGCCGTCCGGCCGTGTCGCTCGCCGGGTACCAGACGCTGACCATGAGCTCCCGCGGGCCGCGGTGCGTGAAGGGATCGGTCCGCTGCCGGTCGACCAGCCTGAGGTCCGCCCGGCCGACGGCGTACGGCCCTGTGGGCGCCGGCAGCCGGGGCACCACGGCGGCCGCCGGGTCGGCCCGGACGGTGCGGGGGGCGGGCGACGGAGGCCGCAGGCAGAGGCCGGCGAGCAGCAGTGCGAGGGCCGCCGCCGACAGGGCGGTGAGCAGGGGGAGGGGGCGACACAGGTTCATGTGTCCAAGATCCCCGCAGCGCGCCCGTGCCACCTCTGCGGAAGGGCATGACCTCCCCCTTCCGCTCGGCACGTATATGGCGTGCCGAAAGTGATCCGAACGGCGGGGTGTCCGTCATGAGTCGTACGCCCGCCGGACGAAGGTCAGGGAGTCCAGCAGCCCGGCCGCCGTCGTCGCGGGCGCGTTCCGCCGCCCGGCCGCTGAGGGCAGGGGCAGGCCGCCGGTGGCGGACCAGCGCAGCATCCCCCGGTCGTCGATGACGCTCCGGGTCCGGCCCTGGTTGTCCGGGTGCAGACAGAACGGCACGTCCAGCAGGCCCCGCTCGAACGCGAGGACCAGGGCAGTGCCCAGGTCCGGATGCAGCTCCCGGGCGGCGTGCACCAGTGCGCGGGCCTCCGCGTAGACCGTGCCGTCGGCCCCGTCCGGCGGCGGCAGCGGTTCGCCGGTGCGGCTGTGCTCCGCGGTGTGCGCGGCCAGTTCGAGCGCGGCCACGTTCTCGGCGATCGTCGGGATGCGATGTGCCTCGGCCGCGGTCTTCACGATCAGCCGGGCCGCTCCGGCCCGTACGGCGAGCCGGGCCGCGGACTCCAGCAGCCGCTGCGCCCCCCGTACCGTGCCGGGGTACAGACCCATGTACGCGTACAGGACGGTGTGCCATCGCATGTCGTACGGCAGTTCCTCGGCGGCCAGCCGGTGCAGCGCCGCCAGCGCCTCCGCGTCCTGCTCGGCGCTGGTCTGCTGGGTGTAGCTGAGGGAGACGCAGCGCAGGCCGTGCTGGGCGAAGAAGAGTCCCTCCAGCACGCTGAGCGCCACCAGCAGGCTGGGCGGGCACAGCTGGCCGAGCATACAGCCGCCGAACGACTCCAGATGCGGCTGCGTGTCCGGTCCGCCCGCCGAGGCCAGCAGCTCACAGCTCTCCGCCCAGTGCCGCACCGACTCGCGCAGCGGCGTACGGCTGTAGGGCAGGCAGTACGAGACGGGGCCGCCCTCGGTGGCGTGCAGGCCTGCCGCGATCAGTTCGGTGAACAGTGTCTGCGGGCGCGCGGATCCGTGGCGGACCTGGACCGGAAACGTCTCGTCCTGGACACCGTCGAGGAGGGCCCGGGTCGCCTCCGCCCCGTGCGCCAGCAGCGGATAGCCGTTGAGCGGCAGGTTCCGCGCCAGCGCGGTCCGGGCGGCGGCGAAGTCACCGACCCGGGTGTAGCTGTCCAGGGTGATGGTGCCCACGGTCACCCCCTCGGCCTGCCGGGTGCGTTCCAGACCGACGCGCATACGCGCCCGGCTGCCGAACCCCATCCGGGGCTGCACGACGAGCCGGCCGCGGGAGCGGGCCGTGGTCACGAAGGAGCCGAAGCCGTGGTCCGCCGCGACGGTCATGCCGCGGCCGCGCGGGGGCGGTTCAGGAAGAGCTCGAAGGCGCCGAGGTCCCCGTTGTCGAAGACGGCGTCGAAGCCGGCGTCCAGGAGACTGCGCGTGCAGCCAGCGTTGCGCAGCCCGTCCGTCCCCAGCTTGCCGCCGATCACCACCGGAAGACGGCGCAGATCACGCTGCTCCCTGACCGCCCGGATGGCCTCGAGTCCATCGGTGAACCCATGGCCGTTGACGCTGCTGAGGACGACGAGATCCGGTTGCAGTTCACGACAGGTGCGGGCGAGAAGGTCATTCGGAACGCAGGAGCCGAGATTACTGACCGTGTATCCACGCTCTTCGAGGAAGAGGTGTATATAGATTAAATTCCAGGTGTGCGCATCTGACGAGGTGCCAGACACCAGAACCGTTCCCCCCACGGCCAAAACATCCTCTCCAGTGAATGGTAGTTGGATGATCGTTCGGACAGTAGGCGTGCCTCCGTTGGGGTGTCAAGCGCAAGTCCGCTGACCTCGGCCGTCGTTAATCACTTGACAGGACGGGGTGTATTCAAGCCGTGTCGTGGGCCGTCGAGCAGCTCATGACCTTAGTTGGGCATGGGCTGACCAAAGTAGGTTGACCCGCTCCTGAGCAGGCGTTTGATACTGGCTGAAGTGGTGGCACGGCCCTTGTGAAGGTTGTCGTGAGGGGGTTGACTGCACCATTCAATGGTCCTTAGGGTCATGCGAGTTGACCTTGGTCATCGGCTGATCGTCAGTGGACATCAGGCCGATTGGGTTCGCGAGATCGACGAATGGTGGCCACATCAGGACGATGCGGCTCCGCGGGGGAGGATCTTGTAGATGCATGCCAATTTCACTGAAGCGGTCCGTAAAAACGTCGTGGATCGCAGTTCGAGTGCAGCGGTCACATTCCTATCCGATTTCGATGCCGATGACGGTCGAATATCCCTGACCTATGCGGAACTCGACCGAAGAGCCCGCTCGGTGGCCGCGGCACTGCTGAAACGGTGCGCACCCGGGGACCGTGCCCTGCTGCTGTACCCCGAAGGCCTGGAATTCGCGGCGGCCTTTGTCGGCTGTCTCTACGCCGGTGTCGTGGCCGTTCCGTCACCGCTTCCTGGCCGGTACCGCCACCATCAGCGCCGCGTTTCCGTCATCGCCGCCGACGCCGACGTGGCCGCGGTGCTCACCGAGAGCCGCACGCTCACGGAGGTCGGCGACTGGGCCGAGGCCTTCGACCGCGACCGCGACGCACTGCTGGTCACCGACACCCTCGACGAGCCCCCACTGGACGCGGAACTGCTGCCCCGGCTCGACCACGACTCCGTCGCCCTGCTGCAGTACACCTCGGGCTCGACGGGCAACCCCAAGGGTGTCGTCCTCACCCACGGCAATCTGCTGCACAACGCCGAGAGCCTGTGCGGCACCTTCGGCCTCGACGACGGATCCCGTTTCGGTTCCTGGATCCCGCATTACCACGACATGGGCCTGATGGGCATTCTGCTGCCGCCGCTGTATCTCGGCAGTTCCTGTGTCCTCATGAGCCCCACCACTTTCCTCAAGCGGCCGCACTGGTGGCTGCGCATGATCGACGAGTTCGACATCACCTGGTCCGCCGGCCCCAATTTCGCCTACGAACTGTGCGGCCGTCAGATCACCGACGAACAGCTCGCCGGTCTGGATCTGTCCCGCTGGAAGTTCGCCAACAACGGCTCGGAGCCGGTCCAGGCCGCGACCCTCACCGCCTTCGCCAAGCGCTTCGCCGCCGCGGGCCTGCGCACCGAAGCCCTCAACCCCTGCTACGGCATGGCCGAGGCCACCGTCTTCGTCAGCGGCTCCGGCCACCGCGAGCCGGTCGTGCTCCGCGTCGACGAACGGCGCCTGGCGAGCGGTGCCCTCGTGCCCGTCTCCGCGGCCGACCCCGGCCGGGACGTCGTCTCCTGCGGCTTCCCGCACGACTACGACGTACGCATCGTCGAACCCGACAGCCGCACCGCACTGCCCGAAGGGGAGATCGGTGAGATCTGGCTGCGCGGCCCGAGCGTCGGCCGGGGCTACTGGGACAACGCCGAGGCCACCGAGCGGACCTTCAACGGCACGGTCGCGGACGCCGCCCCCGGCACCGAGGGCGGCTATCTGCGCACCGGGGACCTGGGAGCCGTGCTCGACGGCGAGCTGTTCATCACCGGTCGGCTCAAGGAGGTGCTCATCCTGCGCGGCCGCAACCTCTACCCGCAGGACATCGAGTACGAGGCCCGCCGGCACCACCCCGAACTGCACGGCACGTTCGGCGCGGCCTTCACCGTGCCCGTCCAGGACGACGAGGGCCGCGAGGAGGAACTCCTCGTCCTCGTCCACGAACTGCGCGGCCGTCACACCGAGGACGAGCTGGAGCGGCTGGCCAGCTCCATTCGACGCACCGTCTTCACCGAGTTCGGTGCGCACCTGTCGGGACTCGCCCTGGTCCGCCGCGGCGCCGTACAGCGCACCACGAGCGGCAAGATCCAGCGTCTGCAGATGCGGGAGCTCTTCCGCGCCGGAGAGGTCTCCGCGCTCATCGCCAAGTTCGACCCGCGCCTGGAACACGCCACCGCGTAACCACGCAGCACGACCGGTCGGCCCACACACCGACCGGGTGCCGGACGACGAACAGTTCCCCGGGGCCGTACCCGGCCGGGGGGAGCCACACAACGGGGGATCCACAGTGCCGCACACTCCTGTGCTCAGACTCGATCAGTTCCTGCGCCGGTCCGACTCCGGTGACGGCGCCCTCAGCCCCGGCACGATGGCGGAGCTGGACCGCGCGGAGGCCTTCCCCGCCGAAGCCTGCCGCGTGCTCGACGACTTCGGCCTCGCCGCGCACTACGTCGACGCCCGCCACGGCGGTCTCCTCGGCGATCACGTCGAACTGGTCCAGCTCCTGCGCACCGTCGCCCGCCGTGATCTGACGGTCGCGGTCGCCCACGGCAAGACGTTCCTCGGCACCGCCCCCGTCCGGGTCGCGGGCGGCGAGCGGCAGGCGGCCGCGCTCGCCGCCGAGGTGCGCGCCGGCGCCGTGGCCTCCTGGGCCCTGACCGAGCGCCACCACGGCAGCGACCTGCTCGCCGGAGAGCTCACCGCCCGGCACACCGAGCGGGGATGGCGGCTCGACGGGGAGAAGTGGCTCATCAACAACGCCACGCGGGGCCGCTTCCTGTGCGTCCTCGCCCGCACCGGCGAACGGGGCGGCCCACGGGACTTCAGCCTTTTCCTGGTCGACAAGGACCGGCTGGCCCCGGGCAGCCACCGGTTACTGCCCAAGGTGCACACCCACGGGATCCGGGGCGCCGACATCAGCGGCATCGCCTTCGACGGAGCCGTCGTGCCCGACGAGGCGCTCGTCGGCGCGGAGGGAACCGGCGCCGAGACGGTCCTGAAGACCCTCCAGCTCACCCGCACCGTGTGCACCGCCCTCTCGCTCGGCGCACTCGACCACGGACTGCGGATCGCCGCCGAGTACGCGCTCGGCCGCCGGCTCTACGGCCGCAGGCTCAGCGACCTCCCGCGCGTGCGCCGCATCCTCGGCGAGGCCTGCGCCGGACTGATCGTCGCCGAAGCGGTCACCACCGTCGCCGCCCGCGCGATCCACACCCTGACCCCCGAGATGGGCGTCGTCGCCTCCGTCACCAAGGCGCTCGTGCCCACGCTCGCCCAGGACACCCTCGACCGGATCGGTGAACTGCTCGGTGTCCGCGGCTTCCTGAGCGACGGCACCTACCACGACGGCGCCTTCGCCAAGCTCGACCGCGACCACCGCATCGTCGCCGTCTTCGACGGCAGCACCGCCGTCAACCGCAGCCTGCTCATCAACCACTTCCCGGCCCTCGCCCGCGCATGGCGCCGCGGCACGGCCGACCGGGACGCCGTCACCGCGACGATGCCCGGCAGCCCGCCGCCGCCCTTCGAGCCGGACCGGCTGCGCCCGCTGTCGACCCGCGGCTGCAGCCTCGTACAGATCCTGCCCGAGGCGCTGGAACGGCTGCGAGCCGGTGTCCGTGAGGGGCAGCTGCCGCACGAGGTGTCCGTCATGGCGGACGAGCTCGCCGGCCTCGCCGAGGCGGTGCACGCCGGGATGGAGCACCAGGAACGCACGGTCCGAGACGTCCCGCAGTCCGCCTTCGACCTGGCCGCCCAGTACGAGCTGTGCTTCGCTGCCGCCACCCTGGCGCACCTGTGGCTGGACAGCGCCCGCACCCCGTACGACGGGGTGTGGCTCCGGGCCGGTCTCGCCCTTGTCCTCAGCCGGCTCGGCATCGCCGCCGACGAGACCCGGGCCGCCGCCTTCGACCTGCTGGCCGACCGACTGCTCGCCACCACCGACGGCACGCCGCCGTCCCTGCCGGCCCCCTACGCGCGGGAGGGCGTCCAGTGACCACGGCACCCACCACCGCCGTACCCGCACGGCTGCACACGCTGGAGTCCGCGCTCGGCGACCCCTTCGCAGAGGACAACCCGCTCGGCCTGCGCGCCGCACTCGAGGCCGACGAGCGCGGCGAGATGTTCGAGGCCGGGGAAGAGGCGCTGCACGAGTACGGCCTGGGCGCCGAGTTCGTGCCCACCGCGTTCGGCGGCCGGCTCGAGCGGCTCGACCACCTCGTGGAGATCATGCGCTCGCTCTACCGGCGCGACCCCTGCCTCGGACTGGGCTACGGCGCCAGTTCGTTCATCGCCGGCGTCAACCTGTGGACCGCGGGCGACGACGAGCAGTGCCGCCGAGCCGCCGAACTGCTCTGCTCCGGCCGCCGGGTGGCCGTCGCCTACCACGAGCTGGCCCACGGCAACGACATGGCCGGCACCGAGTTCACCGCACTGCCCGGACCCGGCGGTCTCCTCCTCAACGGCCGCAAGGAGATCATCACCAACGTCCAGCGCGCCGAGGCGGTCGTGGTCTTCGCCCGCACCGCCGAGCGCCCCGGCAGCCGCAGCCACTCCCAGCTCTTCGTCGACAAGTCGCGGGTCCCCGCCGGGCACATGACGTATCTGCCCCGCTTCCGCACCAGCGGCATGCGCGGAGTGCAGCTGGGCGGCATCGAGTTCCGCGACTGCCCGCTGCCCGGGAGCGCCGTCCTCGGCAGGCCGGGACAGGGCCTGGAGACCGCACTGCGCTCCTTCCAGGTCACCCGCACCACCCTGGTGTCGATGTTCACCGGTCTCGTCGACACGGCCCTGCGCATCACCGTCGACCACGTCAAGGGCCGCCGCCTGTACGGCCGTACGGCCGCCGACCTCGCGCACGTCCGCGCGGTGCTCGCCACCGCTTTCTCGGACCTGCTGACCGCCGACTGCTTCGCGACCGTGGCGACCCGCGCCCTGCACCTGGTGCCGGAACAGACCCCGATCCACGCGCAGGCCGTGAAGTTCTTCGTGTCCCAGGCCCTCATGGACGTGATGAACCAGCTCTCGGCCGTGATGGGTGCTCACTTCTACATCCGCGAGGGCGCCTCCGCCGCCTTCCAGAAGCTCCTGCGCGACATCCGGCCCGCGGGCTTCGGGCACGCGGCGCGCGCCGCCTGCCAGGTGTCGCTGCTGCCCCAGCTCCCGCTGCTCGCCAGACGGTCCTGGCTCGGCGGGACCGGCGCACCGGCCGAGCTGTTCCGGCCCGGCGCCGGCCTCCCGCCGTTCGACTTCCGCCGGCTCGCCATCAGCGCCGCCGGCCGCGAGAACCTGAGCACCTCGCTGGCCGCCGGGCTCGCCGCCATGCCGGACGGCACCGGGCCGGCGTACACCGCGCTGCGCGTGCACGGCGAGCACTTCGCCCGCGAGCTCGGCACCCTGGCCGAGGAGTGCACCGCTCTCTCACCGGCCGAGCTGTCGGTCGCGGCGAGCTCGCCCACCTACGACCTGACCACCCGCTACGTGAAGGTCCTCGTCGCCGCGGCCTGCTTCGAGACCTGGCGGCACGCCCAGGGGACCGGTGACACCTTCCTCGCCGACCCGGCCTGGGCGGCCGCGGCGCTGCACCGGCTGCGCACCCCGATCGGCACGCCCTCACCCCTGCTGCCCGACCACCTCCAACAGCCCCTGTGGGACGAACTGCTGGACCGCTGTGCCCGCTCGCATGGCCTCGGTCTGCTGCCCCGGCCGCTCGCCGGCTGAGCACACCCGACCCACCGTCCTCGGGCCCCGGCCCGAGCACGGCCGCGGGCCCGCCACGGCGGCCCGCGCCGATGACCGCTGTCCGACCGACATCCCGACGGGAGCCCCCCCATGTCCGAGAGCACCGCCACGAGCGCCACCGCCACCGACGACGACGACCTGCGCGGCTGGCTTGTGGAGCGCGTCGCCGAGCACCTGAAGATGCCGGCCGCCGACATCCGCTCCGACGTACCGCTGAGCGACTACGGCCTGGACTCGGTGTACGCCCTGTCCGTCGCCGCCGAGATCGAGGACCACCTCGGGTTCGCCGTCGACCCGACGATGATGTGGGACAACCCCACCGTCGACGCGCTCCTTGACGCCATCGGTGAGGAGCGCGCCCGCAGCGAGGCCGCCTGACCGGCCCACCGCACCACACGTTCACGCACCGCAGTTCCACGCACACCGCAGCGCCCTGGGGGATGGGAAGCACCGTGTCCGACGTCAGCAACACGTTCCACACCGTGTCCGCCGCGCAGACTGGCATCTGGGTGGCCCAGCGCATGGCACCCGACAACCCCTTCTACAACTGCGGTGTCACCTACACGCTCACCGGACGGCTCGACCAGGACGCCCTGCGCCGGGCCGTCACCCGGGCCGTCGCCGAGACCGAGACGCTGCGCACCCGGTTCCACGACACGGCGGACGGCCCCCGGCTGACCGTCGAGCCGGCCGGTGAGCCCGAACTGCACGTCGTCGACCTCACGGACCGGCCGGAGGCGGAGGCCGAGATCGAGGCCTGGACGGCCGCCGACCTCGACCGGGCCACCGACCTCGGCCGTGAAGCACCGTACACGCACGCCCTGTTCACCACCGGGGAGCGGCGCAGCGTCCTGTACTTCCGCTACCACCACATCGTCCTGGACGGCTTCGGCCAGCACCTCTACATCCGCCGGCTCGCGGAGCTGTACACCGCGTTCGAACAGGGCCTGGCCCCGTCCGCACCGACCGCCGTACCTCTCGCCGACCTGCTCGCCGAGGACGCCGCCTACCTCGCCTCCGAGCGGCACGCCACGGACGCGGCCCACTGGCTGGCCGAGTTCGCCGACCACCACGAGGGCACCCCGCTCGCGGGGCGGGTCGCCCCTGCCACGCCGAGCACACTGCGCCTGGTCACGCCCCTGTCGCCGGAGGTCCTCGGCCCCTTCGCCGACGGCGGTGTCGGCAGCCTGTCCGCTACGGTCGTCGCCGCCACCGCGGCCTATGTGCACCGCCTGCTCGGCCGGTCCGAGATCATCGTCAACATGCCCATGGCCGCGCGGCGTTCGCGCGCGGAACTGAGCACACCCGCGATGCTCGCCAACGAGGTCCCCGTCCGCCTCACCGTCCGCCCGGACGCCACCTTCGCCGACCTCGTGGACCAGGCGGAGGAACGGATCCGCCGGACCATCCGGCACCAGCGCCACCGCGGCGAGGCCCTGCGCGCCCGGCTCGGCCTGTCCGCCGAGGCCGGCGCCCTGACCGGCCCGCAGGTCAACGTGATGGCCTTCGACCAGGAGACCCGCTTCGGCGCCTGCACCGCGGTGCGCCGTCAGCTCGCCAACGGCCCCATCGCCGACCTGACGGTCAACGCCTACCGCACGCCCGGCACCGGTGAGACACAACTGGAGTTCTGCGGCAACCGCGAGCTCTACACCGAGGACGAACTCGCCCGCCACCAGGACCGGTTCACCACCTTCCTGCGGCGCGCCACGGCCGACCCCGGCCGGCCGGTCGCCGCCCTGGAACTGCTCACCGACGCCGAACGCGAAACGCTCCTCGACGTCTGGAACGCCACCGCGCGCGAGCGGACCGCCGCCACCCTGCCCGTGCTGTTCGAGACGCAGGTGGCCCGCACCCCGCACGCACCCGCCCTCCACCACGACGGCGGCACCCTCACCTACGCCGAACTCAACACCCGGGCCAACCGCCTCGCCCACCTGCTCCTCACCCGGGGGACGGGCCCCGACCAGCACGTCGGCCTGGTGCTGCCGCGCTCGGCGGACCTGGTCGTCGCCCTGCTCGCCGTACTCAAGTCCGGCGCCGCCTACCTGGCCGTCGACCCGGACTACCCGGCCGACCGCATCACCCACATGCTCGGCGACGCACGGCCCGGCCTCGTCCTGACCACCACCGAACTCGCCGCCGGCCTGCCGCCGCACGGCGGGGACGTGCTGATCCTCGACGCCCTCGACACCACCGGCCGGCCCGCGCGCAACCCCACCGACGCCGACCGCCCCCGGCCACTGACCCCCGCCCATCCGGCGTACCTCGTCTACACCTCCGGATCCACGGGCGTCCCCAAGGGCGTGGCAGGCCTCCACGAAGGCGCCGTCAACCGGCTGCTGTGGTTCGGCGAGGAGTTCCCCTCCGACGGGCGGCCCGTGCTTGCCAAGAGCTCCCTCAGCTTCGTCGACGGCACCACCGAACTCCTCGGCCCGCTCGTGCACGGCGTGCCCGTCGTGCTCTGCGGCGCCGAAGCCGCCCGCAGCGCCGCCGCGATGACCGACCTCGTCGCCCGGCACCGCGTCGGCCGCATCACCCTCGTGCCCAGCCTCCTCGCCGAACTCCTGGACGGCGACGACGCCGGTGCCCTCGCGCCGTGCACGCTGTGGGTGACCAGCGGCGAGGCGCTGCCCCCGGCCCACGCCGACGGGTTCCGCGCCGCGCTGCCCGGAGCCCGCCTGCTGAACCTGTACGGTTCCTCCGAGGCCAGCGGCGACAGCCTGTACGCCGACGTCACCGCCGGCACCGTGCGCATCGGCCGCCCCATCGCCAACACCCGCGCCTTCGTCCTCGACGACGCCCTGCGCCCGGTCCCGGCCGGCACCGTCGGCGAGCTGTACATCGCGGGCGTCGGCCTGGCCCGCGGCTACCTCGGCCGGCCCGGCCCGACCGCCGAACGATTCGTGGCCTGCCCCTTCTCCGCCACGGGCGAGCGCATGTACCGCACCGGCGACCTGGCTCGCTGGACCGCCGACGGACAGCTTGACTACCTCGGACGCGCCGACCAGCAGGTGAAGGTGCGCGGCTTCCGCGTCGAACCGGCCGAGATCGAGGCGGTCCTGGCCGCCCACCCCGCCGTGGAGCACGCCGCCGTCGTGCTGCGCGAGGACCGTCCGGGCGACAAGCGGCTGGTGGCCTACGTCGTCGGCGGCACCGACACCGGTGAGCTGCGTGCCCGAGTGGCCCAGGCCCTGCCGGACTACATGGTGCCCTCCGCGTTCGTCACGCTGCCGGCGCTGCCGCTCAACCCCAACGGCAAGCTGGACCGGGCCGCCCTGCCCGCACCCTCCTTCACCTCACGGGGCGGCGCCCCGCGCACCGCCGCCGAGACCCGGCTGTGCGACCTGTTCGCCGAGGTCCTCGGCGTGGAGCGGGCCGGCGTCGACGACAGCTTCTTCGACCTCGGCGGCGACAGCGTCCTGGCCCTGCGGCTCGTCTCCCGGGCCCGCCGTGCGAACCTCGCCCTCACCGCCCGCGACGTCTTCGTGCACCGCACCGTCGAGGCCCTCGCCGCCGTCGCCCGGCCCACGGCGGACACCGGGACGTACACGCTGCCCGAACCCCTGCCGCGGCACGAACTCGCCCTCGTCGACGCCCCGCCCGGGGCCCGCGTCCTGCCGCTGACGCCCCTTCAGGAAGGCCTGCTCTTCCACAGCGTCTTCGACGAGGACCAGCCCGACCTCTACACCGTCCAGGCCGTCCTCGAACTCGGCGGTCCGCTCGACACCACCGCCCTGCGCGCCGCGGCCGCGACCCTGCTGCACCGGCACGACGCGCTGCGCGCCGGATTCCGGCACGAAGGACTGAGCCGCGCCGTCCAGGTCGTACCGGCCGAAGTCCCCCTGCGATGGCGGGAGGAGACGGCCGAGGACGAGCAGGCGCTGGACGCGTTGCTGGCACGGGAGCGCGCCACGCGCTTCGCCCTGGACCGGCCGCCGCTCGTGCGCTTCCTGCTGGTCCGTACGGCGGCCGAGCACCACGTCCTGACGCTCACCGCCCACCACACCGTCGTCGACGGCTGGTCCCTGCCCGTCGTCGTCCGCGACCTGCTCCACACCTACGCGGGCGAGCGGCCGCTGCCCGAAGCACGGTCCTACGGGGACTACCTGGCGTGGCTCGCGGCACAGGACACCGAGGCCGCCCGGCAGGCATGGACCGCCGCGTTCGACGGGTTCGAGGAGCCCGCCCTGCTCGCACCGGCCGTGCCCGGCCGCACCCCCGTGCCCCCCGCGCACGTGGAGCACGACCTGCCCGCCGAGCTCACCGACCGCCTGGGACGGCGTGCCCGCGAACTCGGCGTCACCCTCAACTCCCTGACCACGGCCGCCTGGTCATTGGTCCTGTCCCGGCTGCTGGGCCGCACCGACGTGGTGTTCGGCACCACGGTGGCCGGCCGCCCCGCCGAACTCGGCGGCGTGGAGGACATGGCCGGCTTGTTCATCAACACACTGCCCCTGCGCGTCCGGCTGGACCCTGCCGAGCCCCTCGGCTCCCTCGCCGCACGCATCCAGCAGGAGCGCGCGGCCCTGCTGGAGCACCAGCACATCGGTCTCGCCGACTTCCAGCGGTGGACCGGGATCGGTGAACTCTTCGATACCTCCATGGTGTTCGAGAACTACCCCCTCGACCGCGCCGCCCTCGGCACCCTGGCCGACCGGGCCGGTCTGCGGCTCCTGGACGCCCGTGCCCACGAGGGCGCCCACTTCCCGCTGAGCCTCGTCGTCCACCCCGGCGAGCGGCTCCGGCTCAGGATCGACCACCAGCCCGACCTGATCGGGGCCGCCGAGGCCGAGCGGACCGTCGCCCGGCTCGCCCGCGTCCTGGGCCAGTTCGCGGACGACCCCTCGACGCCCGCGGGACGCGCGGAGGTCCTCGCCGACGCCGAACGCGTGACGCTGCTCGAAGAGTGGAACGCGACCGACCGCGCCGTGCCCGCCGACGCGCTGCCGCAGCTCTTCGAGGCCGTCGCGGCCCGCTCCCCGCACGCCACGGCCGTGCTCTGCGGCGACCGCGGACTCACCTACGGCGAGCTCAACGCCCGGGCCAACCGTGTGGCCAGGCTGCTGGCCGAGCAGGGGGCGGGCCCCGGGCGCCGGGTCGCCGTCCGGCTGCCGCGCTCCGCCGACCTCGTCACCGTGCTGCTCGCCGTGGCCAAGTCCGGCGCGGCGTACGTACCGCTCGACCCGGACTTCCCCGCCGACCGCATCGCGTACATGATCGAGGACTCCCGGCCCGTCCTCGTCGTGGACGAGAACTGGTTGGAGGGCGCCCGCACCGAGGACCGTGCGCCGGACAACCTGGCGCCGGTCCCGCCGCACAGCCCCGCGTACGTGATCTACACCTCCGGTTCGACCGGCCGCCCCAAGGGAGTGGTCGTCGGGCACGCCGCCCTGGTCAACTTCCTCGACTCGATGGCAGGGCTGTTCGCCCTGACCGTCGAGGACCAGCTGCTCGCGGTCACGACGATCGGCTTCGACATCGCCGCCCTGGAGCTGTACCTGCCGCTGCTGGCAGGCGCACGCGTGGTGCTCGCCGACAAGGACACCACCCGGGACCCGCAGGCGCTGGCCGACCTGATCGGCACCTCCCGGGCGACGGTGATGCAGGCGACACCCAGCCTGTGGCGGGCCCTCACCGACGAGTTCCCGACGGCACCCGCCGGGCTGCGCGTCCTCGTCGGCGGCGAGGCACTCCCCGCCGACCTCGCAGGCCGCCTGCTGGCCACGGCCCGGTCGGTCACCAACCTCTACGGGCCCACCGAGACCACCGTCTGGTCCACGGCCGGCGAGGTCGCCGGTGACAGCGCCGCACGCGGCTCCATCGGCCGCCCCGTCGGCAACACCCGCGTCTATGTGCTGGACTCGGCCCTGCGCCCGGCGCCCGCCCACGTGCCCGGCGAGCTGTACATCGCCGGCGCGGGCCTGGCCCACGGCTACCTGGACCGGGCCGGCCTCAGCGCCGAGCGGTTCGTCGCCGACCCGCACGGCGCCCCGGGCACCCGCATGTACCGCACCGGCGACCTGGTGCGCTGGTCGGCCGACGGCGAGCTGGAGTACCTCGGCCGCGTCGACCACCAGGTGAAGGTGCGTGGTTACCGCATCGAGCCCGGCGAGATCGAGGCCGCCCTGCTCGGCCACGCGGCGGTGTCCCGGGCCGCGGTCGTGGTGCGCGAGGACCGCCCCGGCGACAAGCGCCTAGTGGGATACGTCGTCGGCACAGCTGCCCCCGAGGAACTCCGCGCCCACCTGGCGCGGACCCTCCCCGAGTACATGGTCCCGTCGGCGTTCGTCACGCTGGACGCGCTGCCGCTGACCCCCAACGGCAAGCTCGACCGGGCGGCCCTGCCCGCCCCCGACCTCACCGGCGCGGTCCTGGGCGCGGTGCCCCGCACCGCGCTGGAGAAGACGCTGTGCGCCCTGTTCGCCGAGGTCCTCGGAGTGCCCGAAGTCGGCATCGACGACAGCTTCTTCGCCCTCGGCGGCGACAGCATCGTCGCGGTCCGCCTGGTCGGCCGCGCCCGCCGGGCCGGACTGCGCGTCGCCGTCAAGGACGTCTTCGCCCACCGCACGGTCGCCGCGCTCGCCGAGGCCGTACCGCAGGGCGCGGACGACACCGCGGCCGACGTACCCGGCGACACCCCCCTCGACGTACCCCTCGGCGCGGAGGAACTGACCGCGCTGCGGGCGCACCTGCCCGCGTCGGCCGAGGTGCTGCCGCTGACCCCGCTCCAGGAAGGTCTGGTCTTCCACAGCGTCTTCGACCAGTGCGCCCCCGACGTCTACACCGTGCAGGTCGCCGTCGAACTCCTCGGCGCGCTCGACGTGCCCGCCCTGAAGGCCGCCGCCGCCGCGCTGCTCGCCCGGCACGACGCGCTGCGCGCCGGCTTCCCCACCGAGGGGCTCAGCCGGCCCGTGCAGGTGGTCCACGCCGACGTACCCCTGGACTGGCAGGAGACCGGGGCCGCGGACGAAGAGGCGCTGCACGGGCGGCTCGTCGGCGAGCGCGAGCGCCGCTTCGACCTCGACCGGCCCCCGCTCGTCCGCTTCCTGCTCGCCCGCACCGGCACCGAGCGCGCCGTGCTGGCCCTGACCGTGCACCACGCCGTACTCGACGGCTGGTCACTGCCCGTGCTGCTGCGCGAGCTGCTGGAGCTGTACCGCGGCACCTCCGCGCCGGCCGCGCCGCGGCCCTTCGCCGACCACCTGCGGTGGCTCGCCGGGCGCGACCGGGGCGCGGCCGAACAGGCCTGGCGGGAGGCGTTCGCAGACGTCGAGGAGCCGACGCGGATCGCCGCCGCGTTCGCCGGCCGGGTTCCGGTCCGGCCGGAACGGGTGGAGACCGCCCTGTCCGCTCCTGCTACGACGGCACTCACCGAACGGGCCCGCGCCCTCGGCGTCACCCTCAACTCGGTGGTCGAGGCGGCCTGGGCGCTCACGCTGTCGCGCACCCTGGGCCGCGACGACGTCACCTTCGGCGTGACCGTCTCCGGACGGCCCGCCGAGATCGACGGCATCGAGGACTGTGTCGGGCTGTACATCAACACCGTTCCGCTGCGGGTGCGCCTGAACCCGGCCGAGCCGCTCGGCGACCTGCTGCGGCGCGTGCAGGGTGAGCGGCAGCGGCTGCTGGAGCACGAGCACACCGGGCTCAGCGACATCCAGCGCGCGGCCGGAATCGGCGAACTCTTCGACACCTCCGTGGTGTTCGAGAACTTCCCGCTGGACGCTGCCGCCTTCACCGAGCTCACCGAGACGGTCGGCCTGCGGGTCGGCGAGGTCCGCGCGCACGACGCGGTGCACTACCCGCTCGGCCTGGTCGTGGTCCCCGGCGACACCCTGCGGCTGCGCCTCGACCACCAGCCCGACCTCGTCGGCCACGCCACCGCGCAGGCCGTGGCGGACCGGCTGGTGCGCATCCTCCAGGCGCTCGCCGAGGACTCCGGCCGGCCCACCGGGCGACTCGACGTGCTCACCGCCGACGAACGGCGGCTGACGCTCGACACCTTCAACGACACCGCCCACCCGATCGCGCCGGCCACCCTGCCCGCCGCGTTCGAGGCGCAGGTTGCCCGCACCCCGGACGCCACCGCCGTCGTCTTCGAGGACACCCGGCTGACCTACGCCGAGCTCAACCAGCGCGCCAACCGGCTCGCCCGGCTCCTGGTACGGCAGGGCGTCGGCCCCGAGCGGCGGGTGGCGATCGCCCTGCCCCGCTCCATCGAACTCGTCGTGGCCGTCCACGCGGTGGTGAAGGCGGGCGGCGCCTACCTGCCCGTCGACACCGACTACCCGGCGAACCGCATGGCCCACCTGCTCACCGACGCCGCCCCCGAACTGGTGCTGACCCGCGGCGACGTGGCCGGCCGGCTGCCCGCGTCCGCCGCCGCGCACCTGCTCGTCGACGAGGCCGACACCGCCACGCTGCCCGGCACCGACCTCACCGACGCCGACCGCACCGTGCCCCTCGGCCTCGCCCACCCCGCCTACGTCATCTACACCTCCGGCTCCACCGGGCGGCCCAAGGGCGTCGTCGTCAGCCACGCGGCCATCGCCAACCGTCTGCTGTGGATGCAGGACGCGTACGGGCTCGACGCCACGGACCGGGTCCTGCAGAAGACCGCGTCCGGCTTCGACGTGTCGGTGTGGGAGTTCTTCTGGCCGCTCGCCGTGGGCGCGACCCTCGTCGTCGCCCGGCCCGAGGGACACCGCGACGCCGCCTACCTCGCCGGGCTGATCCAGGCCCAGCAGGTCACCACAGTGCACTTCGTGCCGTCCATGCTCCAGGCCTTCCTCCAGGAGCCCACGGCGATGTCCTGCACCTCGCTGCGCCGCGTCGTGTGCAGCGGCGAGGCCCTGCCGCGCGACCTGCAACAGCAGTTCCACCGGCTCCTGCCGGCCGCACTGCACAACCTGTACGGTCCCACCGAAACCGCCGTCGACGTCACCGCCTGGGACTGCGCCCCGGACGACACCGGCACCTCGGTGCCGATCGGCCGGCCCATCTGGAACATCCGGACGCGGGTGCTGGACGGCGGGCTGCGGCCGGTGCCGGTCGGCACCCCCGGCGAGCTGTACATCTCGGGCACCGGCCTGGCCCGCGGCTACCTCGGCCGGCCCGACCTCACCGCCGAGCGCTTCGTCGCCGACCCGCACGGACCGGCCGGCACCCGCATGTACCGCACCGGCGACCTGGCCCGGTGGCGGGCCGACGGCGCGCTGGAGTACCTCGGCCGCACCGACCACCAGGTCAAGATCCGCGGCCTGCGCATCGAACTCGGCGAGATCGACACCGCGCTGGCCGGCCACCCGGACGTGGCCTGGGCGCAGACGGTGGTGCGCGAGGACCGCCCCGGCGACCGTCGCCTCGTCGCCTACGTCCTGGCCGCGCACGGCCCGGTCGAACACGGCCCGCTGCACGACCACCTGGCGGCCACGCTGCCCGCGTACATGGTGCCGTCCGCCTTCGTCACCCTCGACGAACTGCCGCTGACGCCGAACGGCAAGCTGGACCGCAGGGCCCTGCCCGCCCCGCAGCTGCCGGCTTCCGGCGGCGGCAGGACGCCGCGCACCGAGACCGAACACACCCTGTGCGGCCTGTTCGCCGAGGTGCTCGGCCTGCCCGGGGTGAGCGTCACCGACGGCTTCTTCGACCTCGGCGGCGACAGCATCATGTCGATCCAGCTGGTCGGCCGCGCCCGGCAGCGGGGACTCGTCCTCACCGCGCGCGACGTGTTCGAGCAGCGCACCGTCGAAGGCCTCGCCGCCGTCGCGGCCCGCGCCGGATCCGGCGCCACCGAGGAGCCGGACGTCGCGGTGGGCGCGCTGCCGCTGCCGCCCATGGCCCACTGGCTGGCCGAACGCGGCGGTCCCGTCGACGGGTTCGCCCAGTCCCTCGCGGTGAGCGTGCCCACCGGACTGGGCCGCCGGGAGCTGCTGACGGCCCTGGAGGCCGTCCTCGACCACCACGACGCCCTGCGGACGCGCCTGTCCGACGGCGAGCCGTGGTCCCTCACGGTCGGTGAACGCGGCTCGGTGGCGGCCGGTGCGCTGCTGCGCCGCGTCGGCGCGGAGGGGGCCGGTGACGCCGAGCTGGACGAGCTCATGACCGAGCACGCCACGGCCGCCCGGTCCCGGCTCGCGCCGCGCGACGGCGTCATGCTCCAGGCGGTGTGGTTCGACCGTGGCCCGGCCGCGTCCGGCCGACTCGTCCTGGTCGCCCACCACCTGGTGGTCGACGGCGTGTCATGGCGCATCCTGCTGTCCGACCTCACCGACGCCGGACGGGCGGCCACCACCGGCCGCGCCCCCGCGCTCGCCGCGCCGAGCCTGTCCTACCGCTCCTGGTCGCGGCGTCGCCACGCGGCAGCCGCCGACGGGGTGTATCGCGCACAACTTCCCTACTGGCGAGCCGTACTGACGGATCCGGGCAGCGCCGCGCCGGATGCCCGTGGTACTGCAGGCATCCCCGCCCCCGACCCCGCCCTCGACACCCACGGCACCGCGGCCTCACTGCGGCTCAGGCTGCCCGCCGAGGTGACGCGGGCCGTCCTGACCACCGCGGCCACCCGCTACCGGGCGCGTCCCCACGACGTCCTGCTCGCCGCGTTCGCGGCGGCCGTCACCGCCTGGCGCGGCACCGACGACCCGACCGTGCTGGTCGACCTGGAGGGCCACGGCCGTGACGCGCTGGGCGCGGACGACGCCGATGTCTCCCGGACCGTGGGCTGGTTCACCAGCCTGTACCCGGTGCGGCTCGACGCGGGCGCGCCGGACGCCGAGGCGCGTGCCGGACTGCGCGCGGGCGGGCCCCGGGCCGACCGGCTGCTGAAGCGCACCAAGGAACTGTTGCGCGCCGTGCCGGACCACGGCCTCGGCTACGGCGTACTGCGCCACCTCGACACACAGGCCCGCGCCGAACTGGCCACGCTGCCCACGCCCGCGCTGGGCTTCAACTACCTGGGCCGCGCGACCACGGGCGACGAGTCCGGCTTCGGCGTCCTGCCCGGCAGCAACGGCATCGGCGGCTCCGCCGACGCCGGCCTGCCCCTCGCCCATGCCGTGGAACTCAACGCGCTGGCCGAGGACGGCCCCGACGGACCCGAACTCGTCGCCACCTGGACCTGGGCCGGCCGCCTGTTCGACGAGGACCGCGTGCGCCTGCTCGCCGAGGAGTGGTTCGAGGCCCTGCGCGGCTTCGCCGCCCTGGCCGACCGGCCGGACGCGGGAGGCCTGACGCCCTCCGACATCGCCCCCGCGCGGCTCGGCCAGCGCGAGATCGAGGAACTGGAGCGACGCTTCACCGGCCGCCTGGAGGACGTCCTGCCGCTCTCCCCCCTCCAGGAGGGGCTGCTCTTCCACCACTCCTTCGACGAGGAGTCCGGCGACGTCTACACCGTGCAGCTCGCCGTCGACATCGAGGGCGAGCCGGACACCGCCCGGCTGCGCGCGGCCGCGGTCGCGCTGCTGGAGCGGCACCCCAACCTGCGGGCGGCCTTCCTGCACGAGAACCTGAGCACCCCGGTGCAGGCGGTGCTGCGCGACGTGCCGCTGCCCTGGCAGGAGGCCGACCTCGGCGCACTGGACGAGGTCGAGCGGGAGCGCGAGGCCCGGCGGCTGCTCGACGCCGACCGCACCCGCCGCTTCGACCCCGCCCGGCCCCCGCTCGTGCGGTTCACCCTGCTGCGGCTGGGCGACCGGAGCCACCGGCTGGCGATCACCTCGCACCACGTGCTGTGGGACGGCTGGTCCCTGCCCGTCGTCGTACGCGAACTGCTGGAGCTGTACCGGGGCGAGGACCCGCTGCCGCCGGTCAGACCCTACCGGGACCACCTCGTCTGGCTGGCAGGCCAGGACCGCGTCGCCGCCGAGGCCGCCTGGCGCGAGGCCTTCGCCGGATTCGAGGAGCCGACACTTGTCGCCGCCTCCGACCCCGGCCGCACCCCACTGCTCCCGGGCACCGTCGAGGCGGCCCTGCCCGCCCCGCTCACCGCCCGGCTGACCGAACGGACGCGCACGCTGGGCGTCACGCTCAACTCGGCCGTCCAGACCGCCTGGGGACTGCTCCTGGCCCGCCAACTGGGCCGCGACGACGTGGCGTTCGGCGTCACCGTCTCCGGCCGCCCGGCCGAGGCGGACGGTGCGTGGGACACCATCGGCCTGTTCATCAACACCGTGCCGACGCGGCTGCGCGTCGACTCCGCGGAGCCCGTCGGCGAGCTGTTGGCACGCGCCCAGCGTGAGCAGGCCCGACTGCTGGAGCACCAGCACCTCGGGCTCGCCGACATCCAGCGCGCCATCGGCTTCGGGGAACTCTTCGACACGTCCCTCGTGTTCGAGAACTACCCCCTGGACGCCGAGACCCTGAACACCGTCGCGGCCGGAACCGGCATCGAGCTCACCGGCGCCCGCACCCGTGACGCCGTGCACTACACCTACGGCCTCGTCGCCACTCCCGGCGAAGAACTGCACTTCCGCCTCGACCACCAGCCCGGCACGGTCACCGAGCAGGCGGCACGCACGGTCATGGACCGCTTGCTGCGCATCCTGACGGCCATGGCGGAGGAACCGGAGCTGCCGGTCGGACGCATCGACGCGCTCGGCGCCGATGAGCGTCGGATGCTGCTGGACGACTTCAACGCCACTGGGCGTGTGGTGTCCGTCGGTACGTTGCCGGAGTTGTTCCGGGCGCAGGTGGGGCGGACTCCGGATGCGACGGCGGTGGTGTTCGAGGGTGTGCGGCTGAGTTATGCCGGGTTGAACGCCCGTGCCAACCGGCTTGCGCGGCTGCTGATCGCGCACGGGGCGGGTCCGGAGCGGTGTGTGGCGGTGTCGCTGCCGCGGTCGGCCGATCTGGTGGTCACGCTGCTGGCCGTGATGAAGGCGGGGGCGGTCTACGTCCCGGTCGATGCGGAGTATCCGGCGGAGCGCATCGCGCACATCCTCGACGATGTCGCGCCCGTACTCGTGGTCGACGAGGCCTGGCTGGCTGCCGCTGATCTCTCCGGCCGTTCGGCCGATGACCTGGCCCCCGTTGATGTGGCGTCGCTGGCCTACGTGATCCACACGTCGGGTTCGACGGGCCGGCCGAAGGGTGTCGCGGTCTCGCATCGGGGTATCGCGAGTCTGGCTGCCGGGCAGATCGAGCGTTTCGCCGT
>NZ_JBITCL010000005.1:0-14123 GCF_044453165.1 Streptomyces sp. NPDC051740
GGCCCCCCCCGGGGGCCCCCCGGGCGCCCCTACGCCCCGGGGCACGGCCGTAGCTGCGGGCAGTCGTGCCGCTGGGGCGGCACGGGTGGGCGCAGCGGCACCCCGTAAACGCCGGGCTGCGCAACCCCACCCCTCACCACAAGTTCAGCGGCGCCTGCGGAGCGCCCTGACCGCGACGACCACCGAGGCGACCGCCAGCGCCGCCGCCGGTGCGGCCCAGCGCAGGGGCGTGACGGAGGAGACCGTCTGCGGCGCGGGAACGGGCGCGTAGCGGCCACGCGGCGGCGCGTGGTCCACCTCCTCCGCGCTGCGGCCGATCATCGTCCGCCGAGCATGCGCCGCCTCGGCCACGGAGTCGTCGTCCGCCTCGAGGGAGGACGGCGGAACCTCCGCGTCGAAGACGGACGACGGAACGTCCTCCGCATCCGGAGCCGACGACGGAACGTCCTCCGCATCCGGAGCCGACGACGGAACGTCCTCCGCATCCGGAGCCGACGACGGAACGTCCTCCGCATCCGGAGCCGGCAGCGGAGCGTCCTCCGCATCCGGCGTGGTGTCGAAGTCGGTCGTGGCCCGCGGCTCGAAATCCCCCGTCGACAACAGCTCGGGCGACTCCGGCCCGGAGCCCCGCTCCACCGCACCGGCCCCCAGATTCTCCGCGAAGCGGTCCAGCAGGCGGCCCACCGCGGAGGCCACCGCGTCCGCGGGAAAGTCCATGATCCGGCCGCCGGCCGTACCCGTACCCGAGACCGTGAGAGCGGTACCGCCCTCCACGGACCGCAGCCGCAACCGCAGCGCGAGCTTCACCGAGCCGCTGCCCCGGGCCTCCGCCGCCTCGCCCTCGACGGCGTAGGACCCGTCGTCCCGCGCGGACACCCGTACGGCACCCCGATAGGTGACGGAGTGGCTGCCGACGCGGATCTTCAGCCGTCCGGCGACGGGATCCGCCCCGGCCTCGTGCTGGAGCCCGGGCACCGCCCGGGCGACCCGCGCGGGGTCGTCCAGCACCTCCCTGAGCCGCTCCGCCTCGACCGGAACGAACACCTCGTGCTCCATGAGTGCGGAGCCTACCCACGCGACGCCGGACCGCACCCCCGTCGGCGGGAAGTCGCGGCGCGTCGGCACGGAACGTAGTAGGGGGTTCAGCCGGAGTACCGGGGGTGCACCAGCGTGGACGGCGGCAGACCGGTGACCCGGGTGCGCTCCGCCGCCCGGACGTCCGCCGCGAGGGAGGAGCCGGTGAGCGTGCGCGGACGCGGCCCGACGGGGTCGAGCCGCGGCTCGGGCAGGTTGCGGGCGGCCAGCACGAACCCCCAGTCACGGTGGACGTGGGCGGTGGCCGGGGCCCCCCGGTCGGGCCCGGCGGCGAAACCTGCCCGCCGGCCGCTCACCCGGTACACGGCGGTACGCAGCCCCGCCGCGCGGAGTGTCGAGTCCACCGTCCAGAAGTCACGGGGCCGGATCGCCACCGCACCCCCGTGCACCACGAGCCGCCCGGCGGGCGCCAGCACCCGCCGGGCCAGCCCGTAGAACTCCTGCGAGTACAGCTTGGTGCTCGCGGTGATCCCGGGATGCGGCAGGTCCGAGACGACGACGTCGTACGCCGCCGGGGGCGCCCCGCGCAGCCAGTCGAAGGCGTCCGCGGTGGTCACCCGTACGCGCGGATCGTCGAGGGCGTGCGCGTTCAGCGCGGACAGCGCCGGATCGCGGCGGGCCAGCCGCACCACGCCCGCGTCGATCTCGACGACGTCGACCCGGCGCACACCGGTGTGGCGCAGCACCTCGCGGACGGCCAGCCCGTCACCGCCGCCGAGGACGAGCACGCGCGCGTGCGGCCCGTGCATGGCGGGGTGCACCAGCGCCTCGTGGTACCGGAGTTCGTCCCGGCCGCTGACCCGCAGCCGCCCGTCGAGGAACAGGTTCAGGGGCCGCCCGTCCCGCCCGCCGGTGAGCAGTACCTCCTGGACGTCCGTCCGCAGGGCCACCCGTGCGTCGGAGCCGTACATGGCGTGCCGGGCGGCCCGTTCGAAGTCGTCGACGAGGACGGCGGCGGTGGCGAGGACGACGAGCACGCACACGTTGACGGTGACCAGCAGCCGGCGGGCGCGCCGCGTGAGGTCCTGCCGGAACAGCCCGAGCACCAGTGCCCCGCCGACGACCGCGTTGACGGTCCCCGTGATCAGCGCGCCGGTCAACTGGCCGAGCAGCGGCAGGAGGAGGAAGGGGAAGGCGAGCCCGCCGACGAGCGCGCCGACGTAGTCCGCGGCGGACAGGTCGGCCACCGCGCCGCCCGCGTCCTGCCGGCGGATCCGCTGGATCAGCTCCATCAGCAGCGGCACCTCGGCCCCGATCAGCAGGCCGGTGGCGAGGGAGAAGGCGACCAGCAGCGCGCGCGGACCGCTCGCCCACACGCCGCCCCAGTCACCCGTCCAGGCGAACACGGCGTACAGCGCCATCGCACTGCATCCGCCGACGAGGGCGAGGGCCGCCTCGACGGCGCCGAACCCGGCCGCCGCGTGCCGCCGCAGCCGTTTCGCGGCGAGGGAACCGATGCCCATCGCGAAGACCATCACGGAGAGCACGACGGACGTCTGGGCGACCGAGTCACCCATCAAGTACGTGGCCAGCGCCACCAGTTCCAGCTCGTACACGAGTCCGCAGGCCGCACAGACGAACACGCCCGCGAGGACCAGGAACCGCCCCGTGCCCTGCCGCACCGGCAGCCGCAGCGCGCTCCCCGCGTCGCCGACGGGGCCGCCCGGCCCGCTCCAGGACTGCGTGGAGCCGGGCGGTGCGGGGGCCTGCGATTCGATCACCCCAGCGACGTTACGTTACGCCTCCACCGCACAACGTCACCCACACGTGTGGTCTTTGTTTACGCCTGCCCGATATTGGTACAAGCAACGACCCCCTCGGTCCCCGACCCTCGATCCCCGGCCTCGGCCCCCGGCCGGCCTCACACCGCCGACCTCACCCGCACCCCCACCCTCGTCCGCGTCGCCACGAGCTGCCCGTCCTGCGGATAGGCGTGCCAGGTCCGCCAGTGCACCTGGCCCTCATGGCTCTGGGCGAGCAGCGCCGTGAACGCGTGCGGACTGCCGGGGAAGACCCCGGCGAGGCCCTGTGGATGGTCGGAGACCAGGGCCAGCAGCTCCTGGGCACGGCCCGCGAAGGTTCCCGGGGAGAGCATCTCCACCCGGGCGGCGAACTCGTACTCCCAGTCGTCCACCCGCTTGGCCACGCCCAGCGGAAGCGGCGTACTGCTGCCCGGAATGCACGCCACCGTCTCCGAGCAGATACCCCGCTCCTCCTCGAGGAGCACCTGGTGGGACGCGCCGAGCAGTCTCAACTGAACCTTCCTTCCCGCCAGTTCGAGATCGAGGGTGGCCAGCGCGGGAAGCGGCTCGCGTCCCAGGGCCCAGGCGAGGTCGGCCGCGCGCGTGTCGGAATAGGAGGTGTTCAGGGTCGTGAGCATGGATCGGCTCCGCTGGCACGCAAGGAGAGGGAGACAGGGGGGTCGCGCACCCCGGTCGCGCCGGGGGACTCGGCCCGTCAGCCCGGTCGCCCGGCCGGAAGAAGGGTCCGCGGGGAGTCCGAGGGCTGCGTCGGTGATTTATAGGCAATCATGAATTGTGGTGCCACCACAGCGTTTTTACCCAACTTCGCGGCCTTTCCATCCCTTGGGGGGCTCTCCAGCTCAACTGTTCAACCTCGGCGTGCGCCTTGAGGTGACGGCGTACGCCGGTGGACCGCGCCCCGGAACGGCACAGCGGGGCCCGCCCCAGGTGCGGACCCCGCTGTCGCGGATACGTCATCCCCCGATGCGGAGGCGGGCTGCCCCGTGTCAGCCGCCTCCTCCACCGCATCCGCCGCCGCCCCCGCAGGACGACCCGCCTCCGCAGGACGAGCCACCACCGCAGGACGATCCCCCGACGGAGCCCGACGAGCAGGACCCGCCGCCGCCTCCGCCACCCCCGCTGTCGCCCGCCCACCAGCTGTCGCGGCTCCTGCCACGACGACCACCGGACGAACCGCCACGACGACCACCGGACGAACCGACGGGGCGGCGCACCGGACGGAACACCGCCCCGCCGGCCGCCCTGCGCCTCCCCACCACGCTCGACCCCACGAACACCAGGACGATCCCGGCCAGAACGATCCCGAAGACCATGACGCCCCCTCCTTCCGAGTCCCCCGTGATCCCCCGAAGCGGCCCCCCGTGGGCGCCCCGCTCACGTGTGTGACCGGGAGATGCCCTCCCCCCGCGCGGCCCAAAGCAGAGTTGAGGAACTCCAGAGCTTCGGCGCAGGATGGCCGCCATGACCTCCAGCGCGCGCCCTCTCCTCAACCGCCGGCTCGCCGAGTTCGGGACGACGATCTTCGCCGAGATGTCCGCCCTGGCCCTGCGGACCGGCTCCATCAACCTGGGCCAGGGCTTCCCCGACACCGACGGCCCCGAGGAGGTCAGGGAGGCCGCCGTACGGGCCCTGCGGGACGGCCGCGGCAACCAGTACCCGCCGGGCCCCGGCGTCCCCGAACTGCGCACCGCCGTCGCCGCGCACCAGCGCCGCCGCTACGACCTCGCGTACGACCCCGACACCGAGGTCCTGGTCACCGCCGGCGCCACGGAGGCCATCGCGGCCGCCCTGCTCGCGCTGCTGGAACCCGGCGACGAGGTGATCGCCCTGGAGCCGTACTACGACTCCTACGCGGCCTGCATCGCCATGGCCGGCGGCCGGCGCGTCCCCGTCACCCTCCGCCCCCACGAGGGCCGCTTCCGCCTCGACCTCGACGAACTGCGCGACGCCGTCACCGACCGCACCCGCCTGCTGCTGATCAACACCCCGCACAACCCGACCGGCACGGTCCTCACCCGCGAGGAACTGACGGCGATCGCCGAACTGGCCGTCGAGCGCGACCTGCTGGTGGTGACCGACGAGGTCTACGAACACCTGGTCTTCGACGACGCCGAACACATCCCCCTGGCCACCTTCCCGGGCATGCGCGACCGCACGGTGACCATCTCCAGCGCGGGCAAGACCTTCTCCTTCACCGGCTGGAAGGTCGGCTGGATCACGGCGTCCCCGGAACTGGTCACGGCGGTCCGCTCGGCCAAGCAGTTCCTCACCTACGTCTCGGCGGGCCCCTTCCAGTACGCGATCGCCGAGGCCCTAGCCCTGCCGGAGTCGTACTTCACCGACTTCCGCGCGGACATGCTCACCAAGCGCGACGTCCTGGCGGCGGGCCTGGAAGAGGCCGGCCTCACGGTCTACCGCCCCTCCGGCACCTACTTCATCACCGCCGACATCCGCCCCCTGGGCGAGACCGACGGCATCGCCTTCTGCCGTGCCCTCCCGGAACGCGCGGGCGTCGTCGCCATCCCCACAGCCGTCTTCTACGACCACCGCGACATGGGCGCCCCCTTCGTCCGCTTCGCGTTCTGCAAGAAGAAGCCCGTACTGGAGGAGGCCGCCCAACGCCTCAAAGCCGCCGGAACCCGCTGAGCGCGGTCACCCGGCCTTGGGCGATCCCCTTCACGGCCAGGTGCGTTCGATGCGGTCACGTCGCACCGCGTAGGCCGCGGGACCGCCCCCGGCCACGGCCC
Source organism: Streptomyces sp. NPDC051740 (assembly GCF_044453165.1). Lineage (NCBI taxonomy): Bacteria > Bacillati > Actinomycetota > Actinomycetes > Kitasatosporales > Streptomycetaceae > Streptomyces > Streptomyces sp. NPDC051740. Next base: position 5,606 of record NZ_JBITCL010000005.1, read on the forward strand.
GATGGATGGCCTCACGGTGTACGTCGACTGCGGGATCTGCAGACAGGAGGCCGTTTCCGTGGAGGTCAGGAGTCCGTCCCTGAACCGGTCGGTCATGCTTCACCCCCTCCGTCTGTCGTGTCCGCCGGCGGATTTCGCATCGTCGGACATCAGGTCCCCATCCGAACGCTTCGCTGAGCGGTGACTACGCCAGTCCGAGGATCACGCGAACACACTCCTCCACCCGCCGCATTTCGCTCGGGGCCAGCAGGCCGAGACGCCGCCGAAGCCTTGGCTTGTCCACAGTGTGCAGGTCGGTGCAGTTCACATACGACTCGTCGTACTTGGTCACCCCGCAGTCGGGACCGACCGGAACGTGGGTGGAGGCGGGGCCGGGTGTTCCGGTGATCACGGCGACGGTCAGCGCTGACAGCGGTTCGGCGATCCGGTTCACCGTGAGGACGACCACAGGGTGCGGGCCGATGGGGTCGGGGAGAGCACACCCCCACACTTCGCCCCGCAGTGCGGAGCCGGTGTTCACCACTCGGTCTCGTCCGCTGCCGCCAGTTCGTCCGCCGTGGCAGGCAGGACGCCCCCAGGAACCGGGGCCTGGGCGCCGCCGTAGAAGTCGCGGATCTCCTGGGAGGCGGCGACCTCGGTCGCCTCGCGGGAGAGCAGGCGAAGTCCTTCGCGCAAGGCGTCGGAGAGCGAGTTCAGCTGAAGGGTCCGCATCACCTGCTGCAGGTCCGCCATCTCGTCCGGGCGCAGCCGCACCTGGGCCACGCTGGTAGCGCCGCTGTCACCCTGCTTCCGGCGCGTCTGCGAGGTCCGGGGCGCGGCCGAGGTGCGCTTCCTGGGCGTAGCACCCGCAGCGTGGCTCTTCCGTTCGGTCTTCGAGGTCATTCCTACCTCCCCTCGTGTATGACAAATGTAGTACATGCAGTGTCTTCCCCGTGTCCGAGCTGGTCAAGCGTCTCGAGTGGGCGACTCAGCCGGCGGCGTGGAGACGGCTCCCCGACCGGCAGCCTCGGCACCGGCCGGGTTCCGGTGCGCGGAATGCCTTGTCGCAGCCGTCACAGGTCTGGAAGGGGAGGACGGCGGGGCGTTCGTCGCGGTGTGTCGGCGGGAGGGGTGCGGCGGGTAGTGGTGTTTCGCGCAGGCGGTAGGCGAGGATGCCCGCCGGACGGGTCAGGAAGTGATCGGGGAGGCCTTCGGTCAGCAGCTTGATGATCCGCACCGTTCCCAGACCCGCCGCGAGCCACCGGGAGACGGCCGGTGCCAGCCGTGCGGCCTCCTGTACGGACAGGACGAGGCGGGGATCGACCCGACACAGTGCGGTGAGTACGGCGAGGGCCTGGGGGTCGGCGTCGGCATCGGCGTCGGCGTCGGCGTCGGCGTCGGCGTCGGCGTCGGCGAGGGACAGCGTCGGCTGCGGCTCTGGCACGGTCTTGGCCGGTTCGGTGACAGGCCGCTTCCGGGGCTCTCGCGGGGCCGGTGGTTCGGGCGGCTCGGGCGGCCCGTCCGGGTCCGGTACGGCGCCCGGTACGGCGTAGAAGTACGTCCGGGTACGGATCTGACCGGTCGGGAGGCGCTCGCGCCGGCGTTCCAGGTACCCGGCGGCCTCCAGCTCCCGCAGGGCCCGCGAGATGAGGATCTCGCCCTCGGTGAAGTGCGCGCACAGGGCGGCGATGCTGACGGGGGTGCCCTCGGGGAGGGAGGCGATGTAGACCGCGACACCGATGGTGACCGCGCTGCCGCGCCGCTGGGCGAGGGCGTTGGAGACCACGGTGAAGTCGGCGGTGAGGCGGGTGCGTACGTGGATCACGCCGGAGGTCGGCGCTCCGGCGTCGGCGCGCAGGCGCGCGCTAGACTGCGGGTCAGCCATTGGGAAGGTTGGTGCTTCCTGATCGGTGAGGCCCTCGTCCCGGGACGGCGAATCCTGGGCGGGGGCCGCATTTGTCTGCGGTTCTTGCGGCGAACGTAGCCGCCCGCATTCCGCACCTGCAAGCCGGTCACTCGCACGAGTGACGCGGGCCTTCCGACCGGGAGGGTGGGTGGGTGGGCAGTTCTTTCTCCCGGTTCTTTGGGGAGGTCAGTGGCCGACCGGACCCTCGCGGACAAGGGCCCGGTCGGCCCGGAAGACGGACGACGACCGGGGCCCGGCCGGCTCAGGGACGGTGGTGTTCCGCCTTCAACCCGCCTGTGAACGCGGCCCAGGAAGCGGCTTCGAAGCACAGCGCCGGACCGTGCGGGGTCTTGCTGTCACGGACGGGGACGACGGCCGGGAACCCGTCGGCCACCTCCACGCAGTCGCCGCCTTCCTGATTGCTGTAGCTGCTCTTGCGCCAGGCGACGCCGGTCAGATCGGGAAGGGACATTCGCTTCACGGTGGTAGCCCTCCATCGCGGATCGGATCATGCCGAGCGACATGAGTGTGGGCAGAGCGTCCGCCCGCAGCCGATCGTAAGTCAACGAGAAGCGCTCCACCTCGGCTGGTTCCTCGATGAGTTGGCCGTAGTGAGCACCCTCCGTGTAGGCGACCTCCGAGCCGTCCGGCAGCGTCAGAACCGTCAGGGACCCGCCCATGGCGTCATGCTCACCCTGCTCGAACGGCAGCACCTGCACCTTGATGTGGTGCTCCGCCGCCGCCTTCACCAGCCGCTCCAACTGCGCCCACATGACAGCGTTTCCGCCGATCGGACGTTTGAGCACCGCCTCGTCGAGCACCACCCACAGCTCCGGTCGGTCGGGGGAAGCGAGCCGCTGCTGTCGCCCCATGCGGGCGGCGACCCTCTCCTCCAACTGCTCATCACCGTCGAGCGTCAGGCCGACGCTCAGCACGGCCCGTGCGTACGCCTCCGTCTGCAACAGACCGGGCACCAGGTGCGCCGCGTACTGCCGGACCGACACCGCCTGCTCCGAGTGGGCGATGAACTTCCGTGACCAGTCCGGAAACGCCTCCCGGTACACATACGGCCACAGCTCGACGAGCAGACCGTCCGCACCCAGGGCCGCGTCCAGCGCACGCGCCAGTTCCAGCGTCGGCTTCGCCCCGGACGCCCGCTCGATCTGCGTGATCCGCGTGCCCACCACGTGCGTCCTGGCGCCGAGTTCGGCCTGGGTGAGCCCGGCCGCCGTACGGAGTCTGCGCACCCGCGTACCGAACAGCGCCGCCATCGACGCACTGGGGTCAATTGCGTTGGCCAAAGCGTCACTTCCGTTCCTTATGGCCTGAAAGGTAATACTGCGCCCTCTGTTGAGCGTAGAGCGATCGGACGAAGCTTGGGTACGGAAAGTGATGACTCGTATACGCCACGAGACGACCCGGGCTCGACAGAGAAGGACGGACCAAGCCGTGCTCACAGGAACGACCACCTCGGCCGCCGCGCAGTTCACCTCCTCACCGCGCGGCGCGCAGCTCGCCCGGCGTTTCGCCGTTCGCCGTATGGAGGCGTGGGGCCACCCGCCCGCGTCGGACGTGTCGTGTGCGATCGCCCTCGTCGTCGGTGAGCTCGCGGCGAACGCCGTGCGGCACGGCCGGGTCCCCGGACGCGACTTCGGCCTGCGGCTCGCCCTCGACCCGGCGGCGGGCCTGGTCCGGGTCGAGGTGGCGGACGCCGCCGCCGCGAAGCTGCCGCCCACGTCCGCGCCCTCGTCGTGTCCCGAAGGCGAATCCGGCCGGGGGCTGCTCCTGGTGGAAGTGCTGGCCATGCGCTGGGGGTGGGAGCCTCGCCGGCCCGTGGGCAAGACGGTGTGGGCGGACGTGCCCGTGGAGACGCCCGACCTTGGGTGAACGGCCCCGGCCCCACCGTCTCACGGTTGCCTCACCACCAAACCGACGTACAATTTTCTGTACGTATAGGAGGTCGATCGTGAAGACCATGTCGTATTCCGAGTCACGCGCGCGGTACGCCGAGGTGCTCAACTCCGTCACCGACGACCGCGAAGAGGTCGTCATCACCCGGGCCGGACACGAGCCGGTCGTCATCGTCTCCCTTGAGGACTACGAGTCCCTGAAGGAGACGGCCTACCTGCTGCGGAGCCCGGCGAACGCCCGGCGGCTGCTCGCGTCCATCGACGAGCTGGAAAACGGTGGCGGCACCGTACGCGAGCTGACGACCGACGGGTGAAGGCCGCACATGAAGATCACCTTCTCCTCTCGCGCCTGGGAGGACTACACGTGGTGGCAGCTTCAGGACCGGAAGACCCTGAAGCGGATCAACACGCTCATCGCGGACATCGTCCGCAACGGCAACGAGGGCATCGGCAAACCGGAGCCGCTCAAGCACGGGTTCCGGGGTTACTGGTCACGCCGCATCAATGACGAGCACCGTCTGGTCTACAAGGTCGCCGAGGACAACATCCTGATCGCTCAGTGCCGCTATCACTACGAGGGCTGACAGGACTCCAGGCCACGACGGTGCAGGTGACGGAGCCGGCCATGAAAGAGCCCGGTCCGGACGGTGACCGTCCGGGCCGGGCTCTCGCCACGCCATGACCGGGGACGGACTACTCGTCGTCCTCGGGCTTGTCGTCCGTCTCGTTGATCTCCTGCTCCAGGCCGAGCTGCTCGACGAGCCACTTGTCGAACTCGATCGCGGCCCGCACCCAGCTCACCGTCGACGAGACGAAGTGCTCCAGGCTGACGCCCATGCCGATCAGCATCTGGGCCTCACCGATGAGACGGACCGTGCCGTCGTCGTGGGTGTGGGTGTAGACCTTGGGCCACAGCGTGCGCCGGTTCCAGTCGTCGATGGACTCGAGGAGCTGGGGCTTCTCGTCGATCTGGTGCGGCCGGTCGTAGAACGTCCGGACGGAGAAGATCTGCTGGTCGCCCTCCCCGCGGAACATGAAGTAGGTGCGGAACTGCTCCCACGGCGCCGCGAGGTCACCCTCGTCGTCGACGACGTACTTGAGCTCCATCTGGTCGAGGAGCTGCTTCACGAGGTCCTGATCCGGGACGACGGGGCCCGCCGGTCCTTGCGGCTGCGGCTCGGGCTGGCCCCCGAAATTCGGAATCGAGGACGGGTCGATGGTCACCGTGATTTTCCCTTCGTACGGATCCCGCCATCCTCCCCCATGCGGGGAGGGGGGTGGCAAGCCCCGACGGGCCTGTCAGCCGTAGGCTGACTCGATCCGGTCAATGCCGGGGTACCCGATACGGCTCGGGCCCAACGTCCCGGGGGACATCGGGCCCGAAAACGGAACCGTCACTCAGAGCGACTTGCCGGTGGCCGGGCCCACCAGGAGCCCGTCCTCGTAGCGGTCCACGCGGACCGTGTCGCCGTCCTTGATCTCGCCGGCCAGGATCTCCTTGGCGAGGCGGTCGCCGATGGCGGTCTGGACGAGGCGGCGCAGGGGACGGGCGCCGTAGGCGGGGTCCATGCCCTCCTCGGCGAGCCACTCCAGCGCCTCGGGGGTGACGTCCAGGGTGAGGCGGCGTTCGGCGAGGCGGCGGGAGAGGGACTCCAGCTGGAGCTTCGCGATGCGTGCCAGCTCGGGCCTGGTGAGGGCCGAGAAGACGACCAGGTCGTCGAGGCGGTTGAGGAACTCGGGCTTGAAGGAGGTCCGGACCACCTCCAGGACCTGCTCCTTCTTCTCCGCCTCGGTGGTCACCGGGTCGACCAGGTACTGGCTGCCCAGGTTGGACGTCAGGACGAGGATCGTGTTGCGGAAGTCCACCGTGCGGCCCTGGCCGTCGGTGAGGCGGCCGTCGTCGAGGACCTGGAGCAGGATGTCGAAGACCTCGGGGTGGGCCTTCTCGACCTCGTCGAGGAGGACGACGCTGTAGGGGCGGCGGCGGACGGCCTCGGTGAGCTGGCCGCCCTCCTCGTAGCCGACGTAGCCGGGGGGCGCGCCGACGAGACGGGCGACGGAGTGCTTCTCGCTGTACTCCGACATGTCGATGCGGACCATGGCCCGCTCGTCGTCGAAGAGGAAGTCGGCGAGGGCCTTCGCCAGCTCGGTCTTGCCGACGCCCGTGGGGCCGAGGAAGAGGAAGGAGCCGGTGGGGCGGTCGGGGTCGGCGATTCCGGCGCGGCTGCGGCGTACGGCGTCGGAGACGGCGCGTACGGCCTCGGTCTGGCCGATGAGGCGCTTGCCGAGTTCGTCCTCCATGCGGAGCAGCTTCTGGGTCTCGCCCTCCAACAGGCGGCCGGCGGGGATGCCGGTCCAGGAGGCGACGACGTCGGCGATGTCGTCGGCGCCGACCTCCTCCTTGACCATGGTGTCCTTGGCCGCTTCCTCCTCTGCCTCGGAGGCGGCCTCCAGGTCGCGTTCCACCCCCGGGATCTCGCCGTAGAGGAGTTTGGAGGCGGTGTCGAAGTCGCCGTCGCGCTGGGCGCGTTCGGCCTGGCCGCGGAGTTCGTCGAGCTTCTCCTTCAGTTCGCCGACCCGGTTGAGGGACTGCTTCTCCTTCTCCCAGCGGGCGTTGAGGCCGCGCAGTTCCTCCTCCTTGTCGGCGAGGTCGCGGCGCAGCTTGTCCAGGCGCTCCCGGGAGGCGGCGTCGGTCTCCTTGCCGATCGCCATCTCCTCCATCCTCAACCGGTCGACGGCGCGCTGGAGTTCGTCGATCTCGACGGGCGAGGAGTCGATCTCCATGCGGAGGCGGCTGGCTGCCTCGTCGACGAGGTCGATGGCCTTGTCCGGGAGGAAGCGGGAGGTGATGTAGCGGTCGGAGAGGGTGGCGGCGGCGACGAGGGCGCTGTCGGCGATCTGGACCTTGTGGTGGGCCTCGTAGCGGCCCTTGAGTCCGCGGAGGATGGCGATGGAGTCCTCGACGGTCGGTTCGGCGACCAGGACCTGCTGGAAGCGGCGTTCGAGGGCCGGGTCCTTCTCGATGCGTTCGCGGTACTCGTCGAGGGTGGTGGCGCCGACCATGCGGAGTTCACCGCGGGCGAGCATGGGCTTGAGCATGTTGCCGGCGTCCATCGCGGAGTCGCCGCCGGCGCCGGCGCCGACGACGGTGTGGAGTTCGTCGATGAAGGTGATGACCTGGCCGTCGGAGTCCTTGATCTCGGCCAGGACCGTCTTCAGGCGCTCCTCGAACTCGCCGCGGTACTTGGCGCCGGCGACCATGGCGCCGAGGTCGAGGGCGACGAGCCGCTTGTTCTTCAGCGACTCGGGGACGTCGCCCTTGACGATGCGCTGGGCGAGGCCCTCGACGACGGCGGTCTTGCCGACGCCGGGCTCGCCGATCAGCACCGGGTTGTTCTTGGTGCGGCGGGACAGGACCTGCACCACGCGCCGGATCTCCTGGTCGCGTCCGATGACGGGGTCGAGCCTGCCCTCGCGGGCGGAGGCGGTGAGGTCGGTGCCGAACTTCTCCAGGGCCTTGTACTGGCCCTCGGGGTCGGCGGTGGTCACCCTGCGTGCTCCGCGCGCCTTCTGGAAGGCGTCCTGGAGCTTCTTCGCGGTGGCGCCCTGCCGGGTGAGGACCTCGCCGGCGGCTCCGCCCTTGGCGGCGGTGCCGATGAGGAGGTGTTCGGTGGAGAGGTACTCGTCGCCGAGGTCGCGGGCGCGGGACTGGGCGTCCGCGATGACGGCGAGCAGTTCACGGTTGGGCTGGGGCGGTGCGACGGTGGAGCCGGTGACGCTCGGCAGGCCGGCGAGGACGCGCTCGGCCCCGGAGCGTACGGCGGCCTGGTCCGCGTCGACCGCGGCGAGCAGGTCCGTGATGTTCTCGTTCTCCTGCCCGGCGAGCAGGGAAAGCAGCAGGTGGGCGGGGGTGAGGTCGGGGTGCCCCTCGGTCACGGCCCGGTTTCCGGCGGCCTGGAGCGCTTCCCGGCTCCGGTTGGTCAGCTCGGCGTCCACGTATCCGTTCTCCTCCTTGCGGTGACCCTTCAGCGGCCTTCGTGGCTGACTCGGTCAACGTACACAAACTTGAGTCTATTCCACTCAAGGTGATGGACGGGAGTGCGGCGAGGACTAAGTTCCGGTCCATGGCCACCTCGTACTCGGTAGATCCGGGCGATCCGGACGCGTCGTATCTCAGCTTCTGGCGCGAGAAGCACCTGTGCACGCTGACCACCCTCCGCCCGGACGGCACCCCGCACGTGGTACCCGTCGCGGTGACGTACGACCCCGGGGCGCGCCTCGCCCGGGTGGTCGCGAACGGATCCAGCGCGAAGGTGCGGCACGTGCGGGCGGCGGGGGACGGGGGCGCCCTCGTCGCGGTGTGCCAGGTGGACGGCCGGCGGTGGGCGACGCTGGAGGGGCGGGCGGTGGTCCGTACGGAGCGGGAGCGGGTCGCCGAGGCGGAGCGGCGGTACGCGGAGCGCTACGGGCGGACGCCGCGGCCGAACCCGTCGCGGGTGGTCATCGAGATCGCGCTCACGCGCGCGATGGGACGCGGGTGAGGCGAGCGGCGCCGCCCGTACCGTCGAACGATGGCTTCCGGCCATCGCTCGACCGGGTCGATACCCGGAAATGTCGCGGAAAACTGCAGCGGGGGGGGGGGGGGGGGGGGGGGGGGGGGGGGGGGGGGGGGGGGGGGGGGCGGGCGGGGGGGGGGGGGGGGGGGGGGGGGGGCGGGGGGGCG
>NZ_JBITCL010000005.1:14132-41159 GCF_044453165.1 Streptomyces sp. NPDC051740
CGCCCCCCCCCCCCCCGCGCCCCGCGCCGCCCCCCCCCCCCCCCCCCCCCACCCACCCCCCCCCCCCCCCCCCCCCCCCCCCCCCCCCCCCCCCCCCCCCCCCCCGCTGCGGGGGGAAGCACCTGCGCGATCTTTTACGACGGGGGAATCGCGTCAGGCACTGCGGGGGGTGGCCGAGATGGTCCGGGGGGCAGGGGAGTCCGACTCCACCTGCCGGTGGTCCCGTTGGTCCAGGTTCACAAAGATCATTCCGTACCGGATGGCACACCGCACGGGCTTCGGCGCCCCCCTGGGCCGCCGCAGGCACCGGTACGCCCGTACGTCCCCGTCCTCGTCGCGGGTGACGACGACCGGCTCACCGAAGACGGTCACCATCAACGAGTCACCGCTGTGGGGGATGGCGGTGACCAGGTCGATGAAGTGCCATCCGGATCGGTAGGCGGTCGCCATCTCCCGGCGGAAGGAGCGGTCGTCGGGTGGAGTAGTCATGTCAAGCCCACACGCTGTCATCCGTACGCGCGGGGCCGGCCCACACGCTGTCGGCCATGACCGCGTCCTCCGCGACGATCGGCGCGACGACCGGCGGCCACACACTGTCCGCCCTGACGTCCACCTTCGCCTCGGAGAGGCCGCCTGCTATCCCAAAGGCCACACCGGCGGAGAAAGCGGCGACAAGCACCGAGCGAAGCATTTTCTTACCCATAGTCGGCTTCGTCCTCACTTGAAGGTCCCCTCTGTCCCCCGTCCAGTACGACGATGGCTCATTCGGGCACATCATGGCCACACGATCGGTGCATCATGTTCCTGCATGTTCAGGACCCTGTGGGGTGGAGATTTGGGAACAAAACAGACCAAGGCGGCACATCCTCACGCGGTGACCGAGCTGTGCGAGGAGGGGGGGCGACTGTACGCGAATGCCCTCCGCGCGGGACGTATCGCCCGCGCCGACGTGGAACCCGCGCCCTGCTTGATGGACTTCGCCCTTCTTCATCCGGATCCCGACGATGCGCAGTGGTTGCGTCCGGTGCTTCCCTCGATCGCGCTTTCCCAGCGGTTGAGCCCCATAGAACGGGAGATCACCGAACGCCGGCGCCTGTCGATAGAACTCGCCGACACTTTCGAGCCTTTCATGTCCCTGAGCGCCCGGGAGATCGCGCCCGCCCACTCGATCACGGTGCTCGAGGGCAACGACCGCATCAACAGCGCGCTGGACCTGGCCACCGCCCAGTGCCGGACGGAGATGCTCACCGTCCAGCCGAGCGGGCACCGGCCCGAACGCAGCCTGCTGCAGGGGTTCGAGCGCGACCGGCTGCTCGTCGAACGCGGCGTGCGCATACGCACCCTCTACCAGCACACCGCCCGGTTCAACCCCGAGCGCCTCTCCTACGTCGAGCAGTTCGCCAACGGCAGGGCGGAGTACCGCACCATCGACGAGCTGGTGGAGCGCCTCATCATCTGCGACGAGACGGTCGCCTTCATCCCCGTGCGCGACGACCGCCAGGTCGCCCTGGAACTGCGGCACACCGGCCTCGTCCGCTATCTGAGCAAGGTCTTCGAGTTCATGTGGAGCCGCGCGGTCCCGCTGACCGCCGGCACCCCCTACGAGACCGCGCCCGACGGCATACCGGAGATACAGCACTCCATCGCCAAGCTCCTGGTGGAGGGCCACGTGGACGAGGCCATCGCCCGCCGCCTCGGCATGAACGTACGGACGTGCCGCGCCCACATCGCCAAACTCGCCGCCACCCTCGGCAGCGGCAGCCGGGCCCAGCTCGGCTACCTCATCGCGGAGTCCGGGATCCTCAACCAGGAGGGCGCACCGCAGTGACGGCGGGGCGGCGGAAGCCGTCCAGGCCGGCCTGGGCGATACGGACGCCGAGCTGCGTACGGCTGGTCGCGCCCAGCGTCTCCGACAGGCGGGCGATGTGGGCCCGGCAGGTCCGCACGCTGATGCCGAGGCGTTCCGCGATCACCGCGTCCTGATGGCCCTCCGCGAGCAGCGCCGCGATGGACTGCTCCCGGTGCGAGATGCCCTCGATGCCGGTGTCGGGCAGCGGGGCGGTCAGCGGGATGGCGAGCCGCCACAGCCGGTCGAAGACCGTGCCCAGGTACTCCACCAGCGCCGGGTGGCGCAGCTCCAGCGCCATGGTGCGCTCGGTGTTGGCGGGGATGAAGGCGACCGTGCGGTCGAAGAGGATCAGCCGCTCGACCACCTCGTCCAGGGTGCGCGCCTCCACCGCGTCGCCCATCAGCTCCAGATAGCTGAGCAGTCCGTGCCCGTGCCGGGCGACATGCGTGTACAGGTCCCGCATGCGCACGCCCCGGCCGCGCAGCGCCGTCGCCCGGTGCAGGCCCTCGGACAGCTCCGCCTCGCGCCGGATGCCGCCCGGCTGGACGGTGAGCACCTCGGTGGTGCACGCCTGGGTCGCCTCGTCCATCGCGGCCTGGATGCGGGCGAGCCCGTCCAGCACCCGGATCGCCGGGCCCTCCGCCGCCGTCGGCGCGGCGGGCACCCGGTGGCCCAGACCGGCGTACCGTTCGAAGGCCTCGACGGTCGAGCCGACCCGGCGCCGGCTCGCGTTCACCTCGTCGTACATCCCGCGCAGCAGCCGGGTCATGACCTCCTGCGGGGGAGTGGGGACGAGCCAGTCCATGTCGTCGGGGTCGGGGTGCAGCAGGGCCAGTTCCAGCAGGCAGGGCACCGGCTCCGCGTCCCGGCGCGGCAGCCGTCCGCGCCGTACGGCCCGGGAATACACGCGATCCCCGGCCTCGCACAGTCGGTCAGCACCGTGTGGATGCCCGTCCGTCCCGTGCCCGGCCATCGCCCGTCCCACCCCCGGTTCAGCCACTTTCCGCAGCGCAACTATGCGCGGCCGGAACCGGCTGTGCAACATGGGCAGGGTCCGGCGCCGGGATCAGGCCGGATCAGGGAGCGGGGTCCGGTGGTGGGGTACCTCCCACGCCTTTCAGGCAGTGGGGGAGCATCGCAAGGCGGAGGAGGGCGCCAGGGCGGAGCCCTGGCGACCGACGACAACGCGGCGGTGGGGGTCCCCCCGCGCATGGGGGTCCCCCGCGCATGGGGGTCCCCCGCGCATGGGGATCCCCCCGCTCGAGCGAAGCCGAGAGTGGGGGAGGAGCCGAGAGTGGGGGGAATGGTGCCAGGGCCCGCGAGCCCGGCCTGATCCCGGCGCCAGACCCTGAGAGCCGGCGCCGGTCGGAGGACCGGCGGGTGTCCGGATACCGACGGGTCGGCGGCTACTTCAGCTTGACCGCCTCGCAGGCCGCCGCGAACTCCGCGGTGCAGATGTCCGAGACGTCGTAGATCTCGTCGGCGACCACGGTGTCCTCGATGTTGTCCTTGGTCAGCGCGACCACGGGCACGAGCTGCGCCGGGATGTCCTTGGTGGTGGGGCTGTCCACCCGCTCGCGGGTGAGCGCGTCGAACTGGATGTCCTTGCCCTGGACCTTCGCCACGGCCATCTCGGCGGCGTTCTCGGCCTCGTCCGGGTAGGACTTGTACACGCTCATGTACTGCTCGCCGGCGAGGATGCGCTGCACCGCCGCGAGTTCGGCGTCCTGGCCGGTGATCGGGGGCAGCTCGGTCACGCCGGCGGCCTTGAGCGCCTTGACGATGCCGCCCGCCATGCCGTCGTTGGCGGAGTAGACCGCCTTGATGTCGCCCGCGCCGATCGCGTCGATCGCCTCGGCCATGTTGGCCTGCGCGTTCTCCGGCTTCCAGTCCTTGGTGTCGTAGGACTTGGCGATCGTCACCTGGCCCTTGAGCTCGGAGAGCGCGCCCGCCTTGAACTGCTTGGCGTTGGGGTCGGTCGACGAGCCGTTCATCATCACGATCTTGTCGGTGATGCCGGACTCGGCGCCGAGCGCCTCCAGCAGGGAACGGCCCTGCACCTCGCCGACCAGCTCGTTGTCGAAGGAGATGTACGCGTCGATCGGGCCCTCGGCGAGACGGTCGTAGGCGATGACGGGGATGCCCGCGTCCTTGGCCTTCTGCACGCTGTCCGCGACGGCGTGCGCGTCGACCGCGTCCAGCACGATGACGTCGACCTTGTCGTCGATCATCTGCTGCATCTGGTCGGCCTGCTTGCCGGCGTCCGCCTCGGCGTTGGCGTACTCGACCTTGCCCTTCTTGTTGGTGAGCGACTCCACCTTCGTCTTGAAGATGGGGTAGTCGAACTGCTCGTACCGGGTGTTGGCCTTCTCCGGGAGCAGCAGCCCGACGGTCATGTCGTCGCCCTTGGCCGGGCTCTCGTCGTCACTGCTCCCCGTCGCGTTGAGCGCGCCGCATCCGACGAGCGTGACGGACATGGCGGTGGCGGCCACGGATATGGCGATACGACGCATGCGAGGGCTCACTTCAGGTGCGTTTCGGACGTGGGCACAGCTTTGCGGCCCATGTGACTGAAAAGCCAACGCTTCAGTCCCCACCGGAGTCAAGGTCGGCCGCTTAACGAGATGGACACAGCACGGTGCGCCGAAATCGTGAGAGACCTGCGGACGTCCGGCGAGAATCATCTGGACACGCAGCCATACCATAGTCACACAAGCAACTGTGCCTAAACCGAGAGGCCCGGAGGTTCGTGAACCTCCGGGCCTCTCTCGGTACTCCGGGCCGGCGCCTCAGTCCGGCTGCTGCCGCTTGGGCCGCCACACCACCAGCGCGCTGGTCTGCTGCACCTCCTGGTAGGGCACCAGGTCACGGCGGTACGAGGCGTGCACCGCGGCCTCGCGCTGCCGCATCGCCGCGGCCGCCCCGTCCAGGGCGTTCTCCAGCTCGGCCGCGCGGGCCTGGAGGGCGGCGACCTGGTTCTCCAGTTCGATGATGCGCTTGATTCCGGCCAGGTTGATGCCCTCGTCCTGCGACAGCTGCTGCACCTGACGGAGCAGCTCGATGTCACGGGCCGAGTAACGGCGGCCCCGTCCGGCCGTGCGGTCCGGCGACACGAGACCCAGCCGGTCGTACTGCCGCAGCGTCTGCGGGTGCAGGCCGGAGAGCTGGGCCGCCACCGAGATGACGTAGACCGGGGTGTCCTGGGTCAGTTCATACGGATTGCGTCGACGGCCGTCCATCTGAAATCAAGCTCCCTTCGCGGCCTGAAACAGCTCCGCCCGCGGATCGTCGTCCGCGGTCGCCTCGCGATACGCCTCCAGTGCGTCACGAGCCTTCCCCGACACGTCCTTGGGAACACTCACCTCCACGGTGACCAGCAGATCGCCGCGGGTGCCGTCCTTGCGGACCGCGCCCTTGCCCCGGGCCCGCATGGTGCGCCCGTTGGGCGTGCCCGGCGGCAGCTTCAGCGTGACCGGCGGACCGCCCAGCGTCGGCACCCGGACCTCGCCGCCGAGGGCGGCCTCGGTGAACGCCACCGGGACCGTGACGGTGAGGTTGTCGTCCTTGCGGCCGAACACCGGGTGGGCGCCGACGTGCACGACGACGTACAGATCGCCGGCGGGACCGCCGCGCTCGCCCGGCGCGCCCTTGCCGCGCAGCCGGATCCGCTGGCCGTCGCTGACGCCCGCGGGGATGCGCACCTGCATGGTCCGCGAGGACTTGGCCCGGCCGCTGCCCTTGCAGATCTCGCAGGGCTCCTCCGCGATCAGACCGCGGCCCTTGCAGTCGGGGCAGGGGTCGGTGAGCGAGAAGCCGCCGCCGGAGCCCCGCGCCACCTGGCCGGTGCCGACGCAGGTCGGGCACACGCGCGGTGTGCCGTTCTTGTCGCCGGTGCCCGAACAGGCCTTGCAGGGCGCCTGCGACGACATCCGCAGCGGGACGGTCGCGCCCTCGATCGCCTCGGTGAAGCTGAGCGTCACCTCGGACTCGATGTCCTGGCCGCGCCGCGGCTGGGTGCGCGTGGTGCCCGCGCCGCCGCGGTTGAACAGGCCCCCGAAGACGTCACCGAGGCCGCCGCCGAAGCCGCCGCCCGCCTGCTGGCCGCCGGCACCCTGACCGCCGAAGAGGTCACCCAGGTCGAAGTTGAAGGAGCCGCCGCCCGCGCCCGGCCCCGGACGGAAGCCTCCGCTGCCGAAGAGCGCGCGCGCCTCGTCGTACTCCTTGCGCTTCTTGGGGTCGCCGAGGACGTCGTTCGCCTCGGAGATCTCCTTGAACCGCTCCTCCGCCTTGGCGTTGCCCTTGTTGGCGTCCGGGTGGAACTCGCGGGCGAGCTTCCGGTACGCCTTCTTGATCTCGGCCTCGGTGGCGTCCTTGGGGACGCCGAGGACCTTGTAGAAGTCCTTCTCGATGAAGTCCTTGGTGCTCATCCCCGACGTCCCTCCTTCCCTGCGTCAGCTATTACGTCAGCCCTCCTCCGGGCCACCGCTCTCCTTGTCCTCCGACGGTCCGTCCTGCGCCTCGGTGGTCTCCTCGGCCGGCTTGACCGCCTGCGCGCCGGGCTGCGGCTCGGCGACGGCCACCCGCGCGGGGCGGATGGTGCGCTCGCCGATCCGATACCCCGGCTGCAGAATCGCCACGCACGTCGTCTCGGTGACGTCCGGCGCGTAGCTGTGCATCAGCGCCTCGTGGATCGTCGGGTCGAAGGGCTCGCCCTCCTTGCCGAACTGCTGGAGGCCCATCTTGGCGATGACCGTCTCCAGCGACTCCGCGACGGACTTGAAGCCGCCGACCAGCTCGCCGTGTTCCCGCGCGCGGCCGACGTCGTCGAGCACGGGGAGCAGCTCGCTCAGGAGGTTCGCCACGGCGATCTCCTTCACGGCGATCCGGTCGCGCTCGACCCGGCGGCGGTAGTTCTGGAACTCGGCCTGGAGGCGCTGGAGGTCCGCCGTGCGCTCGTTGAGCGCCGTGCGCGCCTGGTCCAGCTGGGCCACCAGGGCCGCTTCCTGGCCCGTGTCCCCGGCCGGGGCCGCCCCCTCCTCCGCGGAGGGTGTGGCGGCGGCCTTCGGCTCGGCTTCGTCGGAGGGGACGTCGGGCTGCTGCGACTGCTCGTCGAAGCCCGGGGTCTCCTCGGTCACGCCGCACCGTCCTTGCGGTCCTCGTCGACGATCTCGGCGTCGACGACGTCGTCGTCGGCCTTCGCCTCACCGGCACCGGCGGACGCGCCACCGGCGGCCTGCCCGGCCTGGGCGTCGGCGTACAGGGCCTGGCCCAGCTTCTGGGAGACGGCGGCGACCTTCTCCGTGGCGGTGCGGATCTCGGCGGAGTCCTCGCCCTTGAGCTTCTCCTTCAGCTCGGCGACGGCGGTCTCGACCTCGGTCCTGACGTCACCGGGGACCTTGTCCGCGTTGTCGCTGAGGAACTTCTCGGTCTGGTAGACGAGCTGCTCGCCCTGGTTGCGGGTCTCGGCGGCCTCGCGGCGGGCGTGGTCCTCCTCCGCGTACTTCTCGGCCTCCTGGCGCATCCGGTCGACCTCGTCCTTCGGCAGCGAGGAGCCGCCGGTGACGGTCATCTTCTGCTCCTTGCCCGTGCCCAGGTCCTTCGCGGTCACGTGCATGATGCCGTTGGCGTCGATGTCGAAGGAGACCTCGATCTGCGGGACGCCGCGCGGCGCCGGCGGCAGACCGGTCAGCTCGAACATGCCGAGCTTCTTGTTGTACGCGGCGATCTCGCGCTCGCCCTGGTAGACCTGGATCTGCACCGACGGCTGGTTGTCCTCGGCCGTGGTGAAGATCTCGGAGCGCTTCGTCGGGATCGTGGTGTTGCGCTCGATCAGCTTGGTCATGATGCCGCCCTTGGTCTCGATGCCGAGGGACAGCGGGGTGACGTCGAGCAGCAGGACGTCCTTGACCTCGCCCTTGAGGACACCGGCCTGGAGAGCGGCACCGATCGAGACGACCTCGTCCGGGTTGACGCCCTTGTTGGCCTCCTTGCCGCCGGTCATCTCCTTGACGAGCTCGGCGACGGCGGGCATGCGGGTGGAGCCACCGACGAGAACGACGTGGTCGATCTCGGACAGCTGGATGCCGGCGTCCTTGATGACGTTGTGGAACGGCGTCTTGCAGCGCTCCAGCAGGTCGGCCGTGAGCTGCTGGAACTGGGCGCGGGTGAGCTTCTCGTCCAGGTGCAGCGGGCCCTCGGCGGACGCGGTGATGTAGGGGAGGTTGATCGAGGTCTCGGTGGACGAGGACAGCTCGATCTTCGCCTTCTCGGCGGCCTCGCGCAGACGCTGCAGCGCCATCTTGTCCTTGCCGAGGTCCACGCCGTGGCCCGACTGGAACTGCTTGACCAGGTAGTCGACGACGCGCTGGTCCCAGTCGTCACCACCGAGGTTGTTGTCACCGTTGGTGGCCTTCACCTCGACGACACCGTCGCCGATCTCCAGCAGGGAGACGTCGAAGGTACCGCCACCGAGGTCGAAGACGAGGATCGTCTGGTCGTCCTTGTCGAGGCCGTACGCCAGGGCGGCGGCCGTCGGCTCGTTGACGATGCGCAGCACGTTCAGACCGGCGATCTCGCCGGCCTCCTTGGTCGCCTGGCGCTCGGCGTCGTTGAAGTACGCCGGGACGGTGATGACCGCGTCCGTGACCTTCTCGCCCAGGTACGACTCGGCGTCGCGCTTCAGCTTCTGCAGCACGAAGGCGCTGATCTGCTGCGGGTTGAAGGGCTTCCCGTCGAGCTCGATCTTCCAGTCGGTGCCCATGTGGCGCTTGACCGACCGGATGGTCCTGTCGACGTTCGTGACCGCCTGGCGCTTGGCCACCTCGCCGACCAGCACCTCGCCGTTCTTGGCGAAGGCGACGACGGACGGCGTGGTCCTGGCGCCCTCGGCGTTGGTGATGACGGTGGGCTCGCCGCCCTCCAGAACGCTGACGACGGAGTTAGTCGTGCCCAGGTCGATGCCGACCGCACGTGCCATTTCGATTCCTCCAGCTGACTTGAGTGGAACGGACTCAAGCATGCATGACACCCGGCGCGGGGTCAACAGAGCTGAGTCGAGCAGACTCAACTCTTATCCGTTCCTTACACGCAACCGCTCCCTGACCTGCGGTGATGCTTCGACAGATCGTTGACGGGGACGAAAAACGGGGGTGACGGGCAACCGTACGAGCGCGAGTACGACCACCGCGGCGACCGCCGCCACCCACACCACCGCGCCCCCGGACACCCGCCCGATGTGGGCGGCCACCCCCACCAGCACCCCGCCCAGCGCGCCGACGCCGAGCAGGACGGTCACCGCGCGGGGGGCGAGTCCGAGCCGCCGCAGCCGGTGCCCCAGGTGGTCCGGCCGGCCGCGGGTCAGCGGCCACCGGGACAGCCGCCGCGCGAGGACCACCAGTACGGCGTCGGCGCACACCACGGCCGTCAGGGCGAACAACACCCCGGCACCGGTCCCGATTCCCTGCCCGGCCCGCACGAACACCGCCGCCGAGGCCACCGTGAACCCCGTGAACAGCGAGCCGCCCGCCCCGAGGCCGGCCCGCGCGGGATGCCAGTTGTGCAGCAGGAACCCGGCGAGCGCGGCGGCCAGCACGCTCATCAGCACCGCGATCCCGTCCATCAGCTCGGCCGCCGCGCAGACCGCCACCCCGAACGCGGTCACCACCCCCACGGTGCCGGCCAGCCCGTCGACGTGGTCGAGCCCCCGGAACGCGGCGGTGACCGCCACCACCCACCCCACGGCGAGCACCCCCCGCACGACCCCGGTCTCCGTGTACGGCACGACGAGCGCCGCCGCCACGGCCGTACCGGCGAGCGGGACCCACCACCGCAGCCGCCACACGTCGGCGGCCAGCCCGAGCACGCCGATCCAGGCCCCGGCGGCCAGCAGCCGGCCGATCCCGGTGCCGAGCGGGGCATGTCCCGCCCGGTCGCCGAGCCCCGCCACCAGCACGGTCGCGAGCACGACGGCCGTTCCCCCGGACAGCGGCAGCGCCCAGCGGCGTCTGCGGTCCACGATTCCCAGGCGCAGGGCGGGGACCCGCAGCAGCTCCGCGAGGAGGGCGGAGAGCAGCAGGGCGGTGGCGGTGGCGGCGATCCCGTAGAGCACGGATATAAGTTAGGGGCGTATGGACCGATTTATCGCGAATAACACGATCGGATCCCGGACGCCATTCGGGACGCCCCCCGGGGGTGCCGCCATAGGCAACCCTGAGCGATTCAGATCACCCCGCGCCCGGCTACAGTGCGACCGGAGATGGGGGTAATCTCGAACGGACTGCATAAGTTACCGCTTAGTAATTTCGGGGAAGCCGTAGTGGAGCCCCCGTTCCAGTCCTGAAAATCCCTCGTCAAACCCCTCGCAGGCCCGAGGAGCCCCCATGCAACTCGCCGCGATCATCGTGTCGCTGGTCCTGACCGTGGTCGGCGTCGCGCTGCTCGCACGCGCGATCGGCCAGTTCGTCCGGTACTTCAAGCTGGGCCAGCCGGTCCCGGCCGGCGCCCGGACCGACAATCCCTACCAGCGCAGTGTGACCCTGGTGCGGGAGTTCCTCGGCCACACCCGCATGAACCGGTGGGGTGTCGTCGGCATCGCCCACTGGTTCGTCGCCGTCGGCTTCCTGACGCTGCCGCCGACGCTGGCCCAGGCGTTCGGCCAGCTCTTCGAGGCCGACTGGGTGCTGCCGGTCATCGGCGGCTTCCTGCCGTTCGAGCTGTACATCGAGTTCATCGGCGTGATGACGATCCTGGGCATCGCCGTGCTCATCGTCATCCGGCTGCTGAGCCTGCCGTCCCGCCCCGGCCGCAAGTCCCGCTTCGCGGGCTCCAAGGCGGGCCAGGCGTACTTCGTCGAGTACGTCATCCTCACCATCGGCCTGGCGATCTACGTGCTGCGCGGCCTGGAGGGCGCACTGCACCACGTGGACCAGTACGAGGCCGCGTACTTCGCGTCGTACCCGCTGGTCCTGGCCTTCAAGGGGCTGAGCGTCGTCGCGCTGCAGAACCTGGTCTACCTGTTCGCGATGATCAAGATCTCGACGTCCTTCATCTGGATGATCGTGGTCTCGCTCAACACCAACATGGGTGTGGCCTGGCACCGCTTCCTCGCCTTCCCGAACATCTGGTTCAAGCGCGAGGCCACCGGCGGGACCGCCCTGGGCGCGCTCCAGCCGATGACGTCCGGCGGCAAGCCGATCGACTTCACCGACCCCGGTGACGACGACGTCTTCGGCGTCTCCCAGGTCGAGCAGTTCTCCTGGAAGGGCCTGCTGGACTTCTCCACCTGCACCGAGTGCGGTCGCTGCCAGTCGCAGTGCCCCGCCTGGAACACCGGCAAGCCCCTCTCCCCCAAGCTCCTGATCATGTCCCTGCGCGACCACGCGCACGCCAAGGCCCCCTACCTGCTGGCCGGCGGCGGCAAGACGACGGAGGGCGAGGAGAAGGCGTCCGAGGAGCAGCTCGCGGGCGTGCCCGCGGCGGCGCTGGCGGAGGCCGAGCGTCCGCTGATCGGCACGGCGGAAGAGAACGGCGTCATCGACCCGGACGTCCTGTGGTCCTGCACCACCTGCGGCGCCTGCGTCGAGCAGTGCCCCGTCGACATCGAGCACGTCGACCACATCGTCGACATGCGCCGCTACCAGGTGATGATCGAGTCCGCGTTCCCGTCCGAGGCGGGCACGATGCTCAAGAACCTGGAGAAGAAGGGCAACCCCTGGGGCCTGGCGAAGAAGCAGCGCCTGGAGTGGACCAAGGAGGTCGACTTCGAGGTCCCGGTCGTCGGCAAGGACATCGAGGACCTGACCGAGGTCGAGTACCTGTACTGGGTCGGCTGCGCCGGCGCCCTGGAGGACCGCGCGAAGAAGACCACCAAGGCCTTCGCGGAACTCCTCCACATCGCGGGCGTCAAGTTCGCGATCATGGGCGGCGACGAGAAGTGCACGGGTGACTCGGCGCGGCGCCTCGGCAACGAGCCGCTGTTCCAGGAACTCGGCATGGAGAACGTCATGTCCCTCAACGCCGCCTTCGGCGAGGAGACGGACGACGACGGCAAGGTCGTGCCCGAGTCGGCGAAGCCCAGGTCGGCGAAGAAGATCGTCGCCACCTGCCCGCACTGCCTCAACACCCTCGGCAACGAGTACCCGCAGCTCGGCGGCGACTACGAGGTCATCCACCACACCCAGCTGCTCCAGCACCTGGTGGACGAGGGCAAGCTGATCCCGGTCACCCCGGTCGAGGGCATCATCACCTACCACGACCCGTGCTACCTGGGCCGCCACAACAAGATCTACACGCCCCCGCGCGAGATCATCGGCAAGGTCCCGGGCCTGCGCAACGAGGAGATGCACCGCCACAAGGAGCGCGGCTTCTGCTGCGGCGCGGGCGGCGCCCGGATGTGGATGGAGGAGCGGATCGGCAAGCGCATCAACAACGAGCGCGTCGACGAGGCCCTCTCCCTGAACCCGGACATCGTCTCCACCGCCTGCCCGTTCTGCCTGGTCATGCTGACCGACTCGGTCAACGGCAAGAAGAACGAGGGCAAGGCCAAGGAGTCCATCCAGGTCGTCGACGTCGCCCAGCTCCTGCTGGAGTCCGTCAAGACCCCGGCCGGCCCGGCGGGCGACGAGGAGAGCGAGAGCGCTCCGGAGCCGGAGCCGGTGAAGTAACCCGTCCCGGGGCGGACCGGTTCGCGCCGCTCCCGCCCCGTGCCCTTCAGCGCCCCGTCCCGGCTCCGGCCGGTGACGGGGCGCTGCCGTACGGTACGGGCTTTTCCTCCCGGTCTCTTCCCGGGTCTCCCGTACAGTGGCGCCATCGTCAGCCTTTGGTGAGCAGGTCCCTGGCCGCGTAGTAGGCGTGCAGCGCGGCCTCGCTGCCGGAGCCCAGGGCGGTCATGATCCGCTGGAAGCGGGCGGAGCGGAGGTCGCCGGCGACGATGACGCGGGGGTGCTGGTCGGCGGGCGGGCAGTATCCGTCCGCACCGCGGGTCAGGTCACCGGACGGGGCGGTCGGCGCGTTCCCGATGCTGAGGTAGGCGGCGTCCGCCGTGACCGTCTGCCGTTCGCCGTCCCTGCCCACCGCTTCCGCTGACACCACGGTGCCTTCTGCGGACCCCAGCGTCAGGTGTTCGACGGGGACGAGTGTGACTCGGGGGTCCTCGCGGATCTCCTCGGTCTTGTACTCGTCGGCCGCCGGGTGGGCCACGAGCAGGCGGGTGTCGGTGGTCGGATGGGCGCGCAGGAAGGTGCCGATCGGGCGGTCGCCGCCGAGGACGAGGAGAGTGCGGCCCTCGGCGTCGTCCGCGTCGGCCTGCCAGAGCGGGGGCAGGGTCAGGCCGTCGGAGGCGGTGATCCAGGGAACGTCGCGGGGCTGGAGGGGGCCGACGCCGGTGGCGACGACGGCGTACGGGGCGGTGAGGCGGGTGGCGGTGTCGAGCGTGACGGTCACGTGGGCCTCGTCGGCACGGAGTTCGGTGACGTACCGGCCGAGTTCGAGACGGCACAGCTCCGTGCTCTTCAGCTCCGTGGTGATGGAGTCGGCGAGCTCGGGACCGCTCGTGTAACCACCGAGGACGTTGTTCAGGACCGGGATGCGGTAGAGGTTGCGGCACAGCGCATCCGGCTCGATCAGGATCGAGCGCATCCCGACGCCGGCGGCCATCCGGGCGGCGGCGCAGCCCGCCGGGCCGCCGCCGATGACGATCAGGTCCGTGTCGTGGGTGGCGGGCGAACCGGTACGGGACGGTGTGTCGGCCATGGGGCTATTCCAGCACCGGGTGCCCGGCGTACGCGGTGAGTTGTCCCCTCACGTGTTCGCTGGTGACGAGTTGGCCGGTTCCGATCAGGCGGCGGGCGACGAGGAGGCCGCGTCGGGGCCGGCGTCGCCGGTGAGGTTCCCCCGAGATGCGGGAGGGCTGGAGTCGCTGCGCAGCCGAGGCCCTGCTGATCGGTCTGCCCTGCCTGATCCGCCCGGTGGCCGGCCTGGGTGACCTCGCCGCGCTGACCGGCCAGCCGGCCCCGGACCTCGACTGCCTGCCGACGCAAGTCCGGGAACGCGCGGCGGCGCACCAGATCGAGGCCAAGGCTGCGTACGAGGCCCTGGCCCGGTTCGATCTGAACTACTTCGGCGACGCCTGGGGCGACCTTCTCGCGAAGGTCGCCTGACCGACGGCTATGCCTGTGCGGCGGCCAGCTTCTTGGCCGCCGCGTCCAGACGGGCCAGTACGCGGTCCCGGCCGAGCAGCTCCATCGACTCGAACAGCGGAAGTCCGATCGTCCGGCCGGTGACCGCAACCCGGATGGGCGCCTGGGCCTTGCCCAGCTTGAGACCGTGCTTCTCGCCGACGGCGAGCAGGACGGCCTTCAGGTCGTCCGCCTTCCAGTCCGCGGCAGCGGCCAGCTCGGCACGGGCGTCGGACAGGATGTCGCCGGCGCCGGCTTTCATCGCCTTGTTCCACGACGCCTCGTCCTCGGCCGGCTCGTCGAGGAACAGGAAGTCCACGTAGTTGGTGATCTCCGACAGAAGCGCCAGTCGGGTCTGGGCCAGCGGAGCCGCCACCTCGAAGAGGTCCTTGTCGAACGCCTCCGGGGCCCACGGCGCGTATGGGGCGACGAGCCACGGCGCGCAGGCGTTGGCGAACTGCTCCGGCGAGAGTGCGCGGGTGTAGTCGCCGTTGAACGCCGTCAACTTCTTCACGTCGAAGAAGGCGGGCGCGGTGTTGACGTCCTCGATCCGGAAGAGCTGCTCCAGCTCCTCGTACGGCATGATCTCCCGGTCGTCGCCGGGGCCCCAGCCCAGGAGCATCAGGTAGTTCACCATCGCCTCGGGCAGGAAGCCCTCGGCGAGGTAGTCCTCCAGCGCGACCTTGTCACGGCGCTTCGAAAGCTTCTGCCGCTTCTCGTTCACGATCACCGGCAGGTGCGCCCACACCGGCGGCTTCGCACCCAGCGCCTCCCACAGCAGCTGCTGCTTCGGCGTGTTCGACAGGTGCTCCTCGCCTCGGATGACCTGCGTGATGCCCTCGTCCAGGTCGTCGACCACGTTCGCGATCAGGAAGACCGGGGACCCGTCACCACGAGCGATGACGAAGTCCTCGATCGCGCTGTTCGGGAACGCCGGCTCTCCTCGGACCAGGTCGACCACGACGGTCTCACCCTCGTCCGGCGTCCGGAAGCGCAACGCCCGCCCCTCCTCGAAGGCCAGCCCCCGGTCCCGGCAGAACCCGTCATAACCCAGGTGATCCGAGCCCGTGCGCTCCTTCAGCTGCTCCCGGGTGCAGTCGCAGTAGTACGCCCGACCGGCCGCGAAGAGCTGCTGGGCAGCCTCCCGGTGCCGGTCGGCGTTGTGCGACTGGAAGTACGGGCCCTCAAAGGCCGCGTCCTCACCGTGGATGCCGATCGCCGCGAGCGCGTCGATGATCCCGTCGATCCACTCCGGCTTGTTCCGGGCCGCGTCGGTGTCCTCGATCCGCAGAACGAACGTGCCGCCGGACTGTCGCGCCACGGCCCAGTTGTAGAGAGCGGACCGTGCACCACCGACATGGAACATGCCGGTCGGGGACGGGGCGAAACGAACGCGAACCGGGGCAGTAGACATGCGCTCCAGAGTACTGACGCCGGACGCCCGCACCGGACCACTCCGCATACCCCCGCGCCAGCGTTTTCCGGTCGTTCGCGCCCTCTACCCGTACGTCTCCTTCCAGCGCTCCCGGTGCCGGCGGTCGCCCTGCCCCAGGCCGTTCACCGCGCCGAGCGACAGCAGCGAGGCGCCGTTGTTCCACAGCCCGAGGTGATCACGGTGGACGGCGAGCATGTCGTTCTCCATGGCGAACTTCTCAGCCGGCCCGCTGAAGTACGTCGTGGCCACGAAGATCGCCACGTCGGCCTTGAAGTGCGCCTTCGCGCCGAGGAGGTCACGCATCTCCCGGCTGGGAATCCTGCTCTTGGGCGTGTACCGCTTGCACTGGATCACCATGCCCCGCCCATCGGGAAGGCGCCCCAGCACGTCGGCCCCGTTGTCGTGAGAGCCACCGACCCTCCGCACATCGGTGCACCCGTCCCGTCGGCACAGTTCCACGACGAAGTCCTCGAACTCCGTCCCCGTCATCGCGTCGACCTCGGCAAGCGTCCGGTGCCCGGCCTTCACGGCCTCGTCATGCCGCCACTGCCGGTCACCACCCTTGATGAACCGATCGGTGCGCCACAACCACCACCCACCGCCGGAGACGCCGACGAGAACGAGCGCACCGACGAAATAGGGCCAGATCACACCCCAGAAGGCCACCAGGAGGACGACGCTCCCGGCCCCGGTGACGGCGCCGGCCTCGAGTCGCTGCCGACGACGCCTGCGCGCAGCCGATACCCGCCGTTTCCGTACCGCCGCCATGGCCCTCCCCTTGCTCCGGCACAGCAGGATCAAGGAGACCGCATCGAACCGTAAGGGCGCCGATCAGCCAATGGCCGGCAAGTGGCGCTCCGCTTGCCCGGATGTCCACCCCGTCCCTGCCCTCAAGTGCGGCGAACGTCCTCGGCTCATTCACTACCGGCGCTCACTCGAACGCGGGCACATTTCTGCTCGAACCCCACGTCGTCCTGGTCTACTTGCCGCGCCTGTACCGCCAACGACTCATTCATGGCCTGTTGGCTGCCCGGCGGGCTGAACAGCCAATCCTGAACCGGTCAGGTGAAACGGGGGAACCTCACCTCGGCCACCAGTGAGTAGCTGGACAGGTGCTCGGCCTCCCCGATCTTCTTCAGGTTGGCCAGAGCCTTGCGGATCATCTGGAGCGACACGTCCTGACGAAGGTGCGCGAACGCACGCAGTGCCAGCACGTCGCGGAAGGAGTACAGGGCGGGCCTGGCGGCCAGTTCGGGACACAGGATCGGCCCGTTGCCACGATCCTGTCGCCATGTGCGCAGTTGCCCGACTGTCGCTCCGGAGAGAGCCGCAGCCATACGGGTCGAGTACGCCATCCGCTCCCTCCGCTCCCCGGTCGCGTTGTCCTACGTCCTACGTCCTACGCGATTCTGCACGCCATCATCCCAGTTCTTCCGCTTGAGAACGCTACAGAACGCGGGAGGCGAGCACTGGGACAACCGTCCTCCGGTACCGGGAGCAGAGCCGCAGGCAGTTCGGTGTGGCCGCCCCCGCCGCCGTACAACGGCACCGCCCGCCCCCGCACCGGCCCGCACGGGCCGAGGCACCGGACAGTACCGGGAGCGGAGCCGCGGGCGGCCCGGTGTGGCGGTCTTCGCCGCTGTACGACGGGGCCGTCCGTCGCCGCGGGTCAGCCCGCGCGGGCCGGGGCGTCGGGTGGGGCCGGGGGCAGGGCCCCGGGGAGTTCGGTGCGGCGGGTGATGCCCAGTTTGCGGTAGGCGGCCGTCAGGTGGGTTTCCACCGTGCGGCGGGCCAGGTGCAGTAAGGCGGCTATCTCCGCGTTCGTGCGGCCCTCGGCCGCGAGGCCGGCGATGCGGCGTTCGCTGCCGGTGAGCGCGGCGGGGCCGGTGCGCGGGGCGCCGGCGCGGCGGGCGCCGCCCTCGCGGAGCAGTTCCTCGGCGACGGTGCGCAGCCGGACCGCGCCGTGGCGTTCGGCACGTTCCACCGCCTCGCGCAGCGACTCCCGGGCGTGGGAGCGCTCCCGCAGGGCATGGAGCAGCCGGCCGTGCGAGATCAGGGCCGAGACCAGCTCCGTTCCGGCCGGTTCCCCGCGCAGGAGCCCGACCGCGCGGCCGGTGAACTCCAGGCCGCGCCGGCCGCCCGTCGCCTCGCCCAGCACGCGCAGTGCGCGGCCCCGTACGCGCGGGGTGTGCCACACCTCGGCGAGCCGCAGTTCCTCCTCGGCGAGGGCCAGCGCCTCCCGCGGCCGGCCGAGCGCCAGCTCGCACTCGGCGGCGGCGACGCGCCAGGGGGCGACCACGGACCTGAACGCCTCGCGGGCCGCCTGGCGCCGTCCGCACTCCATGAAGTCGTCCAGCGCCGCCGCCGGGTCCCCGGCGGCGGCACGCAGCAGCCCCCGCGCGTACAGGAAGCGGTGGGTCCGCCAGGAGTCCGGTGCCGTCCGCAGGTCGAACCCGTCCACGAGGCGGGTGGCCTCCTCCAGCCGGCCCGTCTCCACCAGCGCGATCACGGCCTGCGTGTGCGCGCTGGTGGGTCCGGGCCCGGACGGCCCGGCCCCGGACGACCGGGCCCTCGGGTCGGCGAGCACGGCGTCGAAGTCCGCGCGGGCCGCCGCGAGATCCACGCGCAGGTCGAGCAGGACGTGGTGCATGGGGTGCAGCAGGAAGGAGCCCAGCGCGTCCAGGGCGCGCCGCACCAGGCGCTCGGCCTCGTCGAGTTCGTCCGCCCAGTGGGCCACGGCGGCGGCCGTGCCGAACAGGAACGGCTCGGCGATCGGGTCGGCCGGCCCCTCCAGGAGCGTGCGGACCTGCGCCATCGCGTCCCGTGCGGAGATCAGGCCGGCCGTCGCCTCGTAGCGCACGTTCAGTATCCGGTGGGCCGCGCCGAGCAGGTCCGCGGTGTCCCCGTCCGGCCCGGACCGCCGCCGGTACTCCCTGCGCAGGGCGCCCAGTTCCTCGTCGGACATCAGCACGGCGACGGCGCGCAGCGTGCGCACCAGGTCGGGCCGGTCCGCCAGCCGGGGCTCCTCCTCCCGGAGCATGCGCAGCGCCGCCCGGGTCTCCCCGCTGCGGACGAGCGCCGTGGCCAGGGCCACCATCGCCCGCACCAGGTTCCGGGACCCGCCCGGCAGCCGTACGGCCTCCGCGAGCCGGGCGATGCCGCCGGACGGGTACTCGGCGCACTCCAGGGAACCGAGCTGGATGAGGACGGTGGCCCGGCGGACGGGCGCCATGGGTTCGTCCAGGGCTCGTCTCAGGAACGCCACGGCGCCTCGTGGGCGGCCGGCGCGGACCTCGTCGGCCGCGGCCTCGACCAGCACGTCGACGGCCCAGGGCTCGGCCACCGCGGAGGCGTGCGACAGGTGTCCGGCCACCACGGCGACCTCGGCGCCCCCGCGCATCAGCTCCTCGGCGGCGGTGCGGTGGGCCGCCCTGCGCCGGCCGCTCGTCCAGCCGCTCAGCACCGCGTCGCGCAGCAGCGGGTGCGCGTAACGGTGCGGGCCGTCCGCGTCCTGGCGCAGCAGGCCCAGGCGGGTCATCGCGGTGAGCCAGCCCGCGACCCGGTCCGGGTCCGCCTGGGCCGTCCTGGCGATGATCCGGGTCTGGACGTCGCGGCGTTCGGCGGGGCGGCACCCCGGGTACCGGTTCCGCGCGGGCGCGGTGCCGTCCGCGGACGGGGCCCGTGCGGCCCCCGCGTCCGCTTCCCCGCTCTCCAGCACGGCCAGGGAACGGGCGACCTGGGCCGTCGCCCCGCCCGCGCCGGCCAGCCACCAGGACACGGCGTCCGGGTAGGCGCCCGGGTACAGCGCGGCACAGGTGTCCGGCAGCGGGGCGGACCCGTCGGTGGTGCCCCCGGACGACAGGTCCTCCAGCAGGGCGTGCAGCAGCAGCGGGTTGCCCGCCCCGGCCCGTACGCAGTCGGCCACCCGCTCGGGCGTGGCCTCGGGGAGCGCGGCGCGGACCAGGTCCGCGGCGGCGCCGTCGCTCAGCGGGGCGAGGGTGTGGGTGCGGGCGAGGGCGGGGGAGAGCCCGTGGGCGACACCGGCGCCGGGCGGGTCGATGTCGTACTGGCTGCGCTCGGTGACCACCAGGAGCACCGGCAGCCCGTCGACGAGCCGGGCCGCCTCCGCCAGCCAGCGGCGCGAGAGCGGGTCGGCGACGTGCACGTCGTCGACCGCCACGAACAGCGGGGCCTCGGCCGCGTACGTCTCCAGCAGCCGCCACAGCAGCGCGGACCGCGTCCGGTGGTGCGCGGCCCGGGGAGTGCCGGGGTCCGCCGGGGGGGCGTCGACGAAGTCCGCCTCCGCGCCGAAGAGCTGGTGGACGACGCCCCAGTCCGTACCGCTGTTCTCCGGGGCGCAACGGGCCCGCAGCACCCACATGTTCCGGGCCGCGGCCTGCTGTGCGGCGGCCCTCAGGAGGGCGGTGCGGCCGGTGCCGGTGGCGCCGCGCAGCAGGAACAGGCGGCCCGAGCCCTCACGGGCGCGTTCGGCCTCCGCGGCCAGCAGCCGCAGGGCGTCGTCCCGTTCGCTGAGGGGTTCCACTGAGGACAACGGTTCCTCCTGGGCCGGGGCGGGTGACGGGGGCGGATCCCACGGGGCACGGGGCGGATCCCACGGGGCACGGGGCGGATCCCACGGGCGACGGGGGCGGATCCCACGGGGCACGGGGCGGATCCCACGGGCGACGGGGGCGGATCCCACGGGCGACGGGGGCGGATCCCACGGGTGACCGGACGGAACGGCGGCCGGCCCCTCCCTGGAGGACGTGAAACGGACCCTGCGGGTGCCCCGACGGGCGGGCCCGGGTGGCCTGTTGAGGCAAGAAGCGGAAACAAGGGGTGAATCCTCGCCACAGGTATGGACGAAGCACACCGGGTCGTGTTCCATTCCCGCAGAGCCGGGCCCCGTCCCCGTCCTCGTCCGCGTCCCCGGGCCTGGGCCTGGGCCTGGGCCTGGGCCTGGGCGGAAAGCACAGCGCACAGGGCGCGGCCGGGGTGTCGGGCGCGCGCCCGGCCGGCGAGCGGTGCGCGTGATCTCGTGGTGCGTCTCGTGGTTCTCCACGATTGCCCGCGTCCCACCCGGCACAGGAGTGTGTGACCGAAGCATCGGACGCGGACACCACAGCGGTGCCCGCAACTCGGGTATGGGGAATCGGTTGCGCAGCTCGTTCGGAACCTCGGAAACGGCCCCGGCCGCCGGGCAGGGGACCCGGATCCCCGTGGTGGTCGACGCCCCTGACCCCATCTCCCGGGCCGGCGCGGCCAGTGAACTCCGCCGGCACCCGGTCATCGAGCTGGTGGAGGACAGCCGCCCCGGTCCGGACACCGTGGCCCTCCTCATCAACGACCACCTGGACGAAGGCCTGTTGACCCGGATGCGCAAGCTCGTGCGCAGTGACGGCAGCCGCGCCGTGCTCGTGGTCGGCGCGATCCGGGAGAACGAGCTCCTCGACGTGGTCGAGTGCGGGGTCGGCGCGATCGTCTGGCGCCACGAGGCCACCGCGCACCGGATGGTGCGTGCCGTCGTGGCGGCCTCCCGGGGCGACGGGGACCTCCCCGGTGACCTGCTGGGCCGGCTGATCAACCAGGTGGGCACGCTGCACCGCACCTCGGCGGGCCATCCCGGCGGCCCCTCCTCCGGCCTGACGGCCCGGGAGGCCGACGTCCTGCGCCTCGTCTCCGAGGGCCTGGACACGGGAGAGATCGCCGGAAAACTCTCGTACTCCGAACGCACGGTCAAGAACGTGTTGCACGGCATCACCACCCGGCTGCACCTCCGCAACCGCGCGCACGCCGTTGCGTACGCCCTTCGGGAAGGTTACATCTGACCGAACAGGCAACCGAATTCACCCTCTTGGGCAGCCCGCCGTGCCCGCTCCCGTCCCCGGGGGCGGGCACGACGCCGCGCGTCCACGGGCACGATCGGTGGAGCCCGGCGGCCCGGTGGTACGGCAGCCGGTGAGCCAGTGAGCCGGTGTGCCGCATCACGGCAGAGCAGGAGTACGACGGTGATCCACGAGGTGGACGAGGTCCTCAAGGGGCTTCTCAGCAGCGGCGCCCTGGCCGGCTCGGGCATCGAGGTGTCGCTGGACGCCCCGACCCGGGACTGGGCGGCCCGCCGCAACGCGCCCGCCCTCAACGCCTACCTCTACGACATCCGTGAGGAGGTCTCACGGCGCGAACGCGGCACGGTCGCGGTCACCGACGGCAACGGCCTGACCGTGAAGCGCCGGCTGCCCCCACGCTGGTTCCGGCTGTCGTACCTGGTCACCGCCTGGACCAAGCAACCGCAGGACGAACACCGCCTGTTGTCCGCCGTACTGGCCACACTGCTGCCCCGCGAGATCCTGCCGCCCGCCGAACTCCCCGGCGCACTGGGCGCGCTGGGGCTCTCCGTGTCGCTGTCGGTGGCCGGCACCCAGACCGAGTCGCGGTCGCTGGCCGAGATCTGGTCCGCGCTCGGCGGTGAACTCAAGCCGTCGCTCGACCTGGTGGTGCTCGTCCCGTTCCCGTCCTTCCCCGAGTACGACGCCGGCCCGCCGGTCACCGAGGGCGCGGTCGTACGGGTCCGCTCGGTCGACGGCGCCCAGGACGACTCACCCGGTCGCGGCCACCGCCCGCACCACGTCGAGCGGGGGAGGCGGAACCGTTGAACGACCACCACCACGACCCGGCCGAGGCGCTCCTCGCACGCGTCACGCGGCTCCGGGAACGGGTCGCCCTGCTGGTCGAGCACCGCGCCGCCGGCGACCCGACCGCCGACGACCCGCTCCGCGGCCTGTACCTGTCCGAGGAGGCCGTACGGCACCACCTCCGCACCCCCTCCGCCCCACCGGGGGACCACGGGGCGGGGGACGGCGACGAGCCCCCCGGCGACCGGCTCGGTCCGCTCGCGCGGCGGCTCGGCCTGCGCCCGCTGGAGGTCTCGGTGCTGCTCGTGGCGCTCGCCCCGGACCTCGACCGCTCCTTCGAGCCCCTGTACGGCTACCTCAACGACGACGTGGGCCGCCGCCGCGCCACCACCGGGCTCGCGCTCGACCTGTGCGGCGCCCCCGTGCACCGGCCCGAGGCCCGCGCCGTCTTCCACCCCTCGGCTCCCCTGCGGTCCCTGGCCCTGCTCGACGTCGACGAACCCGAACGTCCTTTCCTCAGCCGGTCGTTGCGGGTCCCGGGCCGGCTCCTCGCCCACCTCCTCGGCGACGACACCCCGGATCCGTCGCTCGCCGGGCGGGTCCACCCGCTCACCGTGCCGTCCACCGCGGACATGCCCGACGGAGACACCTTCACCGGGCGGCTCGCCGCCCGGCTGGCCGCCGCCCCGCTCACCGTCTACCTGCGCGAACACCGCGAGGGCGAGGGCCTGGCGTACGCCGCGCGGGCCCTCCCCGGCGGCTCCCTGCACTACACCCCCCAGGAGCCGCACACCGGGGAACCGCCGGCCGCCCTGCTGCGCGAGGCCCGGCTGCGGGACTGCGCCGTGGTCGTCTTCCCGCTCCCGGACGACCCCGGGGCACTCGTGCGGGCACTGTCGGTGCCCGATGTGCCGGTGGTGTTCACCGGCTCCCGGCCGTACGACCCGCAGTGGTGCGACCACGACCCCCTCGTCCTGGACGCCCCCCGGCTGGGAGCGGGCGCCGTGGACACCTGGGCCGCGGCCCTGGACGACGGGGCGGAACCCGATGCCCGTACGGGCACACCCGCCGCCCCCTCCGGTCCCCTCGGCTTCGATCTCGCCGCCACCGTGGCCCCGTACCACCTGAGCACGGACCGGGTGGTGCGGGCCGTGCGAGCCGCCCGGCGCCTCGCCGCGTTCGACGGCACCGCTCTCACCCCCGGCCACCTCAGGCTCGCCGCACGCCAGCAGTCGACCTCGGGTCTGGAACAGCACGCCCGGCGGATCCGGCCGGCGGTGACCTGGGACGACCTGGTGCTGCCCGAGGCGCCCCTGGCCCAGCTGCGGGAACTGGCCCGGCGGGCCCGGCACCGCGACCGGGTGCTCGGCGACTGGCGGCTCAGCGCCGGCGGCGGCCGGGGCCGCGGCGTGCTGGGGCTGTTCGCGGGCGAGTCGGGCACCGGCAAGACGCTGTCCGCCGAGGTCGTCGCCGCCGAACTGGGCCTGGACCTGTACGTCGTACGGCTCTCCTCGGTCGTGGACAAGTACGTCGGCGAGACCGAGAAGAACCTGGAGCGCGTCTTCTCCGAGGCGGACCGCACCGACGCCGTCCTGCTCTTCGACGAGGCGGACGCGGTGTTCGGCAAGCGGTCCGAGGTCAAGGACGCGCACGACCGGTACGCCAACATGGAGAGCGCCTACCTGCTCCAGCGCCTGGAGTCCTTCGACGGCATCGCGCTGCTCACCACCAACCTGCGGGCCAACATCGACGAGGCGTTCACCCGGCGCCTCGACCTGGTGGTCGACTTCCCGTTCCCGGACGCCGGCCAGCGGCTCGCGCTGTGGCGGCACAGCCTCTCCCGCGTGCCGTGCGCGGACGGCGTCGACGCGCACGGCGTGGCACGGGACTTCGAGCTGGCCGGCGGTTCCATCCGCAGCGCCGTGGTCACCGCCGCCTACGCGGCCGTGGACCGGGGCGGCCCGGTCTCCACGGCCGACCTGTTGGAGGGCGCGCGACGGGAGTACCGCAAGGCGGGGCGGCTGGTGCCGGGCGAGGGCGCCTGGTAGCCGCCCCGGCCGGGGCGGCTCACCGCGGGGTCAGACCGTCTGCCGCTGCCACTTCTGGTTGGGCGTGCCCCCGGGCTTCCACAGGTGCAGCCCCGTGCCGTTCGCGGTGCCGCTCCACATGGCGTCGACGCACTTCTCCGACTGCGGGTTGACGAGGTACCCCTCGGCGCTCGTCACGAAGGTCTGGGCGGGGTTGCCGCTGCACCGGGCCAGCTGGATCAGGGCGCCCTCCTCCACGGAGCCCCAGGCCACGTCCATGCACATGTCCATGGAGCGGACGGTGCCGTCGCCCCGGAAGTCCCACCGCTGGTTGGCGGCCTCGGGGTCGCAGTCCTGCAGCACCAGGCCGGTGCCGTCCTGCGCCTTGCCCTTCTTCAGCGGGACGGTGATGCACCGCTTGGACCCTTCGCCCACGATGAGGTCACCGACCAGGACGGCCGGCTCGTCCTCCTCCTGGCCGCCGCCGGACGGCTCCTCCTCCTCCTCGGAGCCCGCGCCGGCCGCGTCCCCGTCGTCCGCGGGCTTCTCCTGTTCGGGCGCCTTCACCTCCGTCGACGGCTCGGCGCTCGGCAGGGCGGCCGGCGCGGACAGCGCGGGGCTGGGGACGGGAATCGCACCGGCCTCGGCCTGCGCCATCTGCTCGGTGGCCAGGGAACGGACGTCGGGCTTGTACGTCAGCCAGATCACCACGAACGCGACCGCCAGCGCCACCGTCATCGCCAGCACCGTGGCCAGCCATCCGGGCAGGAAGCCGCGCTGGACGAACGTCCCCTCCACCCCGAGCGGATCGACGCCCGACCGCTGGACCGCCAGCGTGTACGGGCGCTCCTGCTTCGAGCCGAACCAGATGATCTCCCGCGGCTTCAGCCGCGCCTTGACGAACACCGCCCGGCCGGGCTCGATCTGCACATTGCCCGGATCCAGGTCGAACGAGAGCTGGTCACCGTTGTCGCTCCCGCCGATCGACGCGGTCACCTTCGTGTTCCCGAGGTTGTCCACCGCCAGTTTCGGGCGCCCCCGCAGCCGCCCCTTCACCACCGGCGGCACCAACTCGGCGCGCACCTCGGTGAACGGGGTGACCGTCACGTTCCCCTCGGGGACGGCCGTCGCCTCGGGGTGCTCCGTCGGCGTGATCCGCACCGCGTACGGATGCGGTCCCGCCACCGCGTCCGGCGTCCGCGGCACGGCGAACGACACCTCCACCGTCCCCGTGGTCCCCGGGTACAACCGCAGCGACTGCGGCTCCACCCGCGCCCACGGCGCGAGATCCCCCACCGGCTCGAACCGGTACTCGTCCACCACGTCACCGGTGTTGCGCACCCGCAACCGCACCGTCGTGCCGCCACCGGGATCCACCGTCGTCGACGCCGGCTCAAGAGAAGTCCAAAGGGTCACGTATCGACGTTACGGGCTGCGCCCCGAGGGGTCAGGAGACTCCGAGGCAGGACCGGCTGCCCGGAAAGGCACCCGGCTGCCCGGTCCGGTGCCGGCACGTCCCCGGACCGCCGGCTAGCCGTCCGTCTCCCATTCGGACACGGACTCGTCCGGGTCGTGGCTGACCCCCTGGGCCGGCTCCGACATGTCGCCCTTGAGGACCCCGTCCTCCAGACGCTTGCCGGCCGCCTGCGCCTTGCGCCCGATGGCCGCCACCACCTCGGGGTGGGCCTTCATCCACTCCGGCATCACCCGGCCCGGGAAGAACTGGTCGTGGGTGCCCGCGGCCTCGACCCTGTACCCGTTGGGCGGGCCGATGTGCTCGTTGACGGCGTCGAAGGCCCACTGGCAGCCGCGGCACGCCTTCTTGACACCGCCCATCACGACCTTCTCGGGGGTGGCCCCTCCGGTTCTCGGGTTCGCCAGCCAGTGCTCCACGTGCTTGCCCAGCACGGTCATCTCACCGTGCCGGGACGTCCCCTTCGCCGCCGCCTCATTGTCCGCGAACCACTGGACCGGCTTCTTCAGGGCCTCGTCGACGGCGAGCAGGCCGGCGGCACCGCCGTGCGCCCCGGCGTAGGAACCGTCGACCCGGGCGCGGAACTTGAGCCGGTCCTTGCTGGCACGCGGCTCGACATTGCGGTTCCGCGTCGCGGCCTTCGCCTGCTGCACCTCCTCGGACTTGTCGACGTGGAGCCGCAGTTAGGCCTCGACCACCTGCTTGTCGTTCGCGGTCACCTTCCTGTCACCGGTGTTCCCCGCGATAGCGAGGTGACCGTCGGGCAGGAGCGACACGGCCAGATGGGGAGTGATCTTCTTCGCGCTGCGGGCGACGGTCTTCTTCTTCCGGTCGACGAAGTCGCCGTTGGTGTCGATGATGGTCTGCAACGCGATGCGGGACATCCGGTCCAGCACGCGCAGGGTCACGTCCCGGTCCAGGGCGCCCGTCTCCCGGGCCTGCCGGAAACCGGGGGCGGCGGCCTCCTCCGTCCCGGCGGTCCGCTGCACCTGTGGCGCACCCGTGTCCACGGCCCGCTGGACGCCGTGGGCGCCCTCCACGCCGGCCCGCACCGGGGCCGCGCCGCTCATCACCCGGCGGGCGTTCGCCTCGGCCTCCCGCTCGAAGCGGTCCGCGGGGTCGCTGACCTTCAGTCCGCTGCCGTTGTCGTGGCCGGAGACCGGCCCGCGCCGCTGCTGGATGACGTGCGTCAGCTCGTGCGCGAGGGTGTGCTTGTCCGCGCCGTCCCGGCCGACCACCACATGGCTGCCCGAGGTGTACGCGCGGGCCCCGACCTCCGCGGCGGAGCGCTGGGCCACCGCGTCCGTGTGCAGCCGCACATCACCGAAGTCCGCGCCGAGCCTGGCCTCCGTCTCCGTCCGCAGCGGGGTGTCCAGGGGCCGGCCCGCGGTACGCAGCACCTGGTGCACGGCCGACCGCTGCACCGAGGGGGAATCC
>NZ_JBITCL010000005.1:41257-130909 GCF_044453165.1 Streptomyces sp. NPDC051740
CCGTCCCGGCGGGCAGGTGACCGCAGCTCGCGTCGTGCCGGTGACGCTCCTCGGCCACCGCCCGGGACACCACCGCGTTCCCCGCCGCCCGCTGCACCGAGGGGGAATCCGTCCCGGCGGGCAGGTGACCGCAGCTCGCGTCGTGCCGGTGACGCTCCTCGGCCACCGCCCGGGACACCACCGCGTTCCCCGCCGCCCGCTGCAGGGCGAGCAGCCCGGCCGAGGGGCCTCCGGCGGCGTGTCCGCCGCTCCTGCGGGGCTTCGGTGACGGGGCCCCCGGGGTCTGTTCGTTGCTCTGCTTGTCCTGCCCGCGCACGGGCACTCCCCTCGGCGGGGGATACACGTCACCGGCCGGGCTGCCAGGACCTCCGGAGGCGGGGAATGACCTTCGGGGCAGCCTTGGGGGCAGGTACGGCGCGCCTTGCCCTTCCGGGCAACAGCGGTGCCCCGGACACGGCACTCGCAGACGTTCCGCGCGGCGCGCCGCGCGCGCGAGGGTGAGTACAGACCTGACTCGTACCCCGAGGAGAGCAGAGCATGCCGTCCTACCTGTCGCCGGGCGTCTACGTCGAGGAGGTGGCCAGCGGCTCGCGCCCCATCGAGGGAGTGGGGACGTCGGTGGCGGCCTTCGTCGGGCTCGCACCGTCCGGCCCGTTGAACGAGCCGACCCTGGTGACCAACTGGACCCAGTTCGTCGCCGCCTTCGGTGCCTTCACCGACGGGTACTACCTGGCGCACTCCGTCTACGGCTTCTTCAACAACGGCGGCAGCGCGGCCTACGTGGTCCGTGTCGGCGGCGCCCCGGGCGGTGCCGCGGGCGAGACGGCCGGCGCCCCCGCCCAGGTCACCGGAGCGGCCGCGCTGCCCGCCGGGACGCCCCAGCAGCTCGGCACGTTCACCGTGACCGCCGTGGCCGCCGGGTCCGGCCCGCTCAGTGTCGAGGTCTCCGACCCCGAGGGCGAGGGCCCCGCCGAGCGGTTCAGGCTCGTCGTCAAGGACGGCGACCGGCCCGTCGAGAACTTCGACGTGAGCGCCAAGAAGAGCAGCCGCAACTACGTCGTCACGCAGGTGAAGGAGCGCTCCAAGCTCATCACCGTGCAGGAGGCGGCGCCCGCCGCGCAGCTCGCGCGTCCGGAGAACCAGACCGTGGCCCTCGTCGCCCCGGCCGCCGCTCCCGCCGCCCCCTCCGCCCCGGCCGCCGGCGCCGGTGCCGAGAGCCACCCCGGCCCGGCCCAGTACCTCGGGGACTCGGCGGACCGCACCGGCTTCGGCGGCCTGGAGGCCGTGGACGAGATCTCCATGGTCGCCGTCCCCGACCTGATGGCCGCCTACCAGCGCGGCGCCATCGACCTGGAGGCCGTCAAGGCCGTCCAGCTCGGTCTGATCGCGCACTGCGAGCTGATGGGCGACCGGGTCGCCGTCATCGACCCGCCGCCCGGTCTGAACGCCCGTGACATCCGCGTGTGGCGCCAGGAGACCGCCGGCTACGACTCCAAGTACGCCGCGCTCTACTACCCGTGGATCAAGGTCTTCGACCCGGCGAGCGGCCAGAGCCGGACCGTTCCGCCGAGCGGTCACATCGCCGGCATCTGGGCCCGCAACGACTTCGAGCGCGGCGTGCACAAGGCGCCCGCCAACGAGGTGGTGCGCGGCGCCGTCGACCTGGAGCTCCAGATCACCCGCGGCGAGCAGGACCTGCTCAACCCGGTCGGCGTCAACTGCATCCGCGCCTTCCCCGGCCGCGGCATCCGCGTCTGGGGCGCCCGCACCCTCTCCTCGGACCCGGCCTGGCGCTACCTGAACGTCCGCCGGTACTTCAACTACCTGGAGGAGTCGATCCTGATCGGCACCCAGTGGGTGGTGTTCGAGCCCAACGACCACCAGTTGTGGGCCAGGATCCGGCGCAACGTCTCCGCCTTCCTCGTCAACGAGTGGCGCTCGGGCGCCCTCTTCGGCGCCCGGCCGGAGGAGGCGTACTACGTCAAGTGCGACGAGGAGACCAACCCGCCGGAGTCCGTCGACCTCGGCCGGGTCATCTGCGAGATCGGCATCGCGCCGGTCAAGCCGGCCGAGTTCGTGATCTTCCGGCTGGCCCAGTTCTCCAGCGGCAGCGGGGAGCTGGAGGAGTAGGGGAGGTCCTCCTCCCCGTCCCCCGCGGTCTCCGCTCCCCCTCCTCCGAAGGAAAGAAAGACAGGTAAATGAGTCTGCAGCCGGGTGACGCCCTCACGTCACACAATTTCGGCCTCCAGATCGACGGTGTGATGGTCGAGTACCTCGCCGAGGTCAGCGGCCTCAGCATCGAGCAGGACGTCATCGAGTACCAGCAGGTCTCGGCCCAGGGCAAGCCCGTCACCAAGAAGATGCCGGGTGTGAAGAAGGCCGGCACCTGCACGGTCGTCCGCGGCATGACCCAGTCCGCCGCGTTCAACCAGTGGATCAACGAGTCGGTCAACGGCGCGATGGCCACGGCCCGCAAGAACGCCACCATCATGGTGATGGACTACCAGAACAATCCGGTCAAGCGGTACAACATGCGCAACGCCTGGTGCAGCAAGATCGACACCAGCACGGTGAAGGCCGGTGAGGCCTCCGCGCTGACCGAGACCGTGACCATCACGTTCGAAGAACTGGTCATCGAGTAATGCGCCGCACCACCGCCCGGCCGGGATCCCTCCCGGCCGGCGCCGTCCCCGCCTCCGTCGACGGGGCCGTCGAGGGGCCGTTCGCGGAGAGCCCGGCGCAGCCGGAGCAGGCCGTGCCCGACCCCGTCGGGCCGGCCCCCGCGGGCCGGGCGCTGCGCACCGAGTTCCCGTTCGAGCTGCCGCGCGGGTACGTCGACGACTCCGGGACCGTGCACCGGCACGGTGTGATGCGGCTCGCGACCGCCCGGGACGAGCTGATCCCGCTGCGCGACATCCGGGTGCAGGAGAACCCCGCGTACCTGTCGGTGGTCCTGCTCGGCCGGGTGATCACCAGGCTGGGCACGCTTCCGCTGGTGCACGACGGGGTGGTGGAGAACATGTTCGCCTCCGACCTGGCGTTCCTCCAGGACTTCTACCGGCAGGTCAACGCCGAGGGCCACACCCGGGCCGGCGTGACCTGCCCCCACTGCGAGCAGCCGTTCGAGGTCGAACTCGGCGGGAGCCGCCTGGGGGAATCGTGACGTACGCGACCGACCGGCTGCACGAGGAGATCGCGTACATCGCCTACCACTTCCACTGGAGCCTGGAGGACATCCTGGACCTCGAACACGGCGACCGCCGCCGGTACACGGAGCAGATCACCTCGCTCGTCACCCGCGCCACGGCGGAGGGCTGACGCGGCATGGGATTCCTCGACCGGCTGCGGAGGAACGCGCCGGGGAGGCGGGACGGGGCCGGCACGCCCGCCCCGTCCCCGGAGACGTCCTCCGCGTCCACCGGATCCACGGGATCGGCCGACGCCGGTGGCGGCGACGACGGTGGCGGTGCGTCCGCGGCCGTGGCGCGTACCGCCGCCTGGCCCGGGCTGCCGCCGATCCAGCGGGCCACCGCCCGGCCGTCGTGGCCCGTCGCCGACTCCGGATTCGGCGGCAGGCTGAGTACCTGGCAGAACCCGGCCTTCACGGGCACGCTCTCCCACGCCGTGCTCGACGGCGCGCCCGGCGGACTGGTCCAGGGTGTCCTCACCGCCTCGGCGCGGCCCTCGCCGGGACTCGGACTCCCCGCGCTCTCCCTGCCCGTCGCCGCTCCCGGCGAGTCCGGTACCGGTCAGCCGGGCGACGGCACGGCGCCGCCGCCGGTGCAGCGCGCGGCAGCGCCCTTCGCCGTCGGCCGCCCCTCGGGCCCGTCGGTCACCCCGGTTCCCGCCCCGGCCCCCCGGCCCGCGGCCCTGACCCGGACGGCGGCCCCGGCGGCGCCCGTCCAACGGCGCGCCCTGCCGGTCGCCGCGGGCCAGGGCAGGCGCGGCTCCGGTACGCGCCCGGCCGCCACCCCGGCCACCCCGGCCACCGGGGGCAGCGCACCCTCCGGCACGCTTCGCCGGCCGTTGCTCGGCGCGCCCGTGACGGCCCCGCCCCCGGGGTCCGCCCCGCTCACGAAGCCCGCGGCCTCCCCCGGCTCTCCGGGTACGGACACCCCGGCGGCCGTGCGGCCCGGCCCGGGCCCGGGTACGCGTTCCGGTGTACGGGCCGAGGCGGAGGTTCCCCGCGGCGTCGAGGAGACCGGCCGTCCCGGCGGGCAGGATCCCGTGGTCCAGCGGGCCGTCACGTCCGCGCGGCCGGCGTCCGTACCGCGTGAGGACACCGGGGAAGCGGCGGGGGAACAGGCACCGGCACCGGCGTCCCCCTCCCCTGCTCCTCCGGTGCGGTCCCTGGCGCCGGCCCGCGCGCTGGCTCCCGCCGTGCCGTCCGCGCTGTCGCCCATGGCGCCGAAGTTCCGCCCCGCACCCGCGGCCGTACCCCTGCGGCAGACCGCGCCCGCCGTGCAGCGGCGGGCGGCCCGGTCCGGCGGCGGTGCTCCGGGTACGCGGCAGCCCGAGGCCTCCGGACCGTCGGGCGGCCCAGCACCCGAAGGTGCCGGACTTCCCGCCGCCGCGCCCGCGGACGGTGGCACCGGCACGGCGGCTCCTGCCGGGTCGGCTCCTTCCGGGACGCCGGTGGCGCCGGTGGCGTCGGCCGAAGCACCGACCGTGCAGCGCGCGCCGGCCGGCTCTCCCGGGAGTGCCCGGGGCGGCTCACCCGCGTCCGCGCCGACCGCCGTTCCCGTGACCGCCGTGCAGCGCCTCGCCCGGCCCGGCTCCACGGCACCCGTGGCACCGCTCCGGCGGGTCCCGTCGTCACCGGCGCCCCGGAGCGCGGACGTTCCCGTGTCCTCCGGGACCACGTCCTCGCCCGGTCCCTCCGCGTCCGGCACCCGTCGGCCCGCCGCCGTTCCCGCGACCGGAACGGCCTCCGTCCAGCGGGCCGGTGTCCCGGCCACGGCTCCGTCGCCCGGCGCGACCACTCCCGGAGCCGCCGCTCCCGCCGTGCGGCGCCGAGCGGACTCCGGGACCGCGATCCCGGCCGCCCCCGTTCCCTCTTTCGGCGACACCCCCGCCGTCCAGCACCGGACGAGCCACGCAGCAGCGGACCGAGTCCCATCGTCCGCGCCACCCACCACACCCGGAACGACGACACCCGGAGCCAACTCCCCCACCGTCCAACGCCGGACGAGCCACGCAGCAGCGGGCCAAGCCCCCTCGCCCGCGTTCCCCGCGCCCCCCGTCGTCGCCCTCGGCGACACACCCGGCACCCCGGCCGGCCCCTCGCCACTCGGGACGACGGCACCCGGAGCCGACTCCCCCGCCGTCCAGCGCCGTACGCACCCCGGAGCAACGGGCCAAGCCCCCTCACCCACACTCCCCACCACACCCGGGACAACGGCACCCGGAGCCAGCTCCCCCACCGTCCAGCGCCGTACGCACCCTGCGGAACCGGCGAAGGGTGCGGGAGGCCGTGCCGTGCTGCCGCCGCTCGGCTCCACCTCCGTCCCCGTACCGGCGTCGGGCGGCACCGCCTCCGTGCCGGCGCCCGTCGTCCCTGCCTCCGCCGCCGCTCCCGTCGGGCCTCCCATCCAGCGGCTCGCGGCGGGACGACCCAAGCCCCCGGTTCCGTCCGCGCCCGCCGCGCCCGTGGTCCAGCGCTCCGGTTCCGCCGATCCGGTCGGCGACAGCGGGAACACGGCGTCCGCGCCCGGGCCGGGCCCCCGCGCCGGGACGGGCACGCCCGTACAGCGCCTCGCCCTGCCCGACCCGCCGGTACCCGCCCGGCCGGCCGCCTCCGCGCCCGCACAGCACGGCCCCGCGCTCCCCGGCCCGCGGGCCGAGGACCCCGCCGCCGTACGGCCCGGCCTCGGCGCTCCCCTGCAACGCCGCACCACGCCCACGCCCGCACCGGGTTCCGCCCCCGGGGTCTCTCCGGGCACGCCCGTGTCCGTGCCCCTCGCCAAGCCCGTATCGCCGCTGCCCGCACCCGCCCCGGGGCAGTCCGTGCCGCCCGGTGCGCAGGGCGCCGCCCCCGTCCAGCGCACCGCCGCGCAGGGCTCCGTGCCCGCGCCCCCGGTCGCCGGGCCCAAGGCGCCCGTCTCCCCCGGTCCGGTCCCGCTCCGCGCCCCGGCCCCGGCCCTTCCGGCATCCACCGTTTCCCCCGTACAGCGGGCGGCCACGGCGGGCCCGGCCCCGACGGCCGTCCCCTCCGCGACCCGACTGCACGCCCCCACCGCCCCGGCGCTCCCCGCGCTCCCCGCGCTGCCGGTCCCCGTCCAGCGTGCCGCCGTGCCCAACGCGCTGAAGTCGCTCTGGAAGAAGGCCGTCGGCCCGGCCCCGTCGCACACCCCCGGGCCACCGCCCGCGCACACCCCCGAGCCGCCCCCGCCGTACGACCCCGGCACCCCTCCGCCGTACGACCCCGGCACCCCTCCGCCGTACGACCCCGGGCCGCCCCCGCCGTACAGCCCCCACGACCCGCACCCCGGCGGGAGCGGCCCGCACGCCGGGCAGTCCTTCGATC
Source organism: Streptomyces sp. NPDC051740 (assembly GCF_044453165.1). Taxonomy (NCBI): domain Bacteria; kingdom Bacillati; phylum Actinomycetota; class Actinomycetes; order Kitasatosporales; family Streptomycetaceae; genus Streptomyces; species Streptomyces sp. NPDC051740. The sequence goes on from NZ_JBITCL010000005.1 coordinate 47,784, forward strand.
CGCGTGCCCTGACCGACGGGCAGCTCGACGAGCTGACCCACCGTCTGCTCGGCCCGCTCACCCGTCTCCTCCGTACCGAGCTGCGGATGGACCGGGAACGCATCGGCAGACTCCGCGACCCCCGCACCTGACCCGTACCCGCCCGCCGTTCCGCCCGCCTCCGAAAGGCCCTCCGATGTCCAGCGATCTCGATCCGGGATCCACCATCTTCTTCACCCTCACCATCGACGGGCAGAGCCTCGGCGCGTTCAACGGGTGTGAGGGTCTGGCGTCGACGGTGGAGGTCGAGCAGTACCGGGAGGGCGGCAACAACGGGTTCGTGTGGCATTTGCCGACCCGGGTCACCTTCTCCACCATCCGGCTGACCCGTCCGCTGACCCCGGAGACCTCGAAGGTCGCCGCCTGGATCTCCTCCGTGACGACCGGCGTCACCCGCCCCACCGCCCAGATCTCGGCGCTGCGCGCGGACGGCTCCGAGGTGGCGCGCTGGGGGCTGATCGACGTACTGCCGGTGAGCTGGCAGGGCCCCTCCCTGGACCCCGCGAACCCGAGTGTGGCCACGGAGGTCCTGGAGATCGCGCACCACGGGTTCACGGACTGAGCGCGACCGGGACCACGCCCCGCACCGAGTACCGAGCACCGACACACCAGCACCGAGGACGGAGACGAAGGACCATGGCAGCCAAGGGAGGCAGGGGCTCCAAGGGCGGAGCGGGCAAGAGCCTGGTGCGGGCCACGCTGGCCATCCACGAGCCCCCCATCGGCGACAGCACCACACCGGGCGGTCTGATCAAGACCTTCGACTTCGACTTCAACCCGGCGCAGCTCACCCTCACCCGCCGCGCCCAGTGGAAGAGCACACCGTCCGCCGCCCTGCGCGACGGCCCGCTGCCGGAGTTCATGGGGGCCGAGGGCCGGAGCCTGTCGATGGAGATCTTCCTCGACTCCTCCGGCGACCCCGGTGACAGCAGCGTGCTGAAGAAGGTCGAGGCGCTGTTCTCCTGCTGCGAGGTGACCGCCAAGAGCATCGCGGCGGACCAGCCGTCCACCCCGTGGGTGGTGTTCGAATGGGGGTCGTTCTCCACGGCGCGGTTCACCGCGTACATCGGCAGCGTGGGCGCGAACTACACGCTGTTCGGCACCACGGGCGTACCGATCAGGGCGGCCTGCCAGGTGGAGCTGAACGAGATCCCCAGTCAGACCAAGGGCCAGAACCCGACCTCGGGCGCGCTCACCGCGCGGCGCGTGCACCGGGTCGTGGCGGGCGACACCCTGCAGTCGCTGGCCTGGCGGGAGTACGGGGACGCCACGGCCTGGCGCTCGATCGCCGAGGCCAACGACATCGACGACCCGTCCCGGCTGCCCAACGGCACCGAACTGATCCTTCCGGCGGCCGGGGAGGTCGCGTTCTGATGGTCAAGCCCTCCTTCTCCAACATCGTCGACGTCACGTTCGACGGCAAGCCCGTACCGCCCTACTTCGCCCCGCTGCTGGTGGGCGGCTGGGTCGACCTGGGCGCCGGAGTGCCCGGCGCCTTCCGGGTGACGTTCCGGGACGCGCACGGGCTGGTGCTCGGCAAACTGGGCATCAAGTTCGGCACCGAGGTGGTGATCTCGCCCGTCGCCCACGGCAAGGGCGCCGGCGACCCGCTGCTGACCGGCGAGGTCACCGGCATGGAGACCGACTACGACGGCACCGGCACCTTCACCGTGATCCGCGGCTACGACCGCGGCCACCGCATGATGCGCCGCCGCCGGGTCGCCGCCTACCGCAACCAGACGGCGTCGGACATCGCCCGCACCCTGGCCGGCCAGGACGGCGTCGCCGTCGGCAAGGTGCAGTCGACCAGGACGGTCTACGAGTTCATCAGCCAGGCCAACGTCACCGACTGGGACTTCCTGTCCCGGCTCGCCGACGAGAACGACATGGTGATGTCCCTCGACGCCAAGGGGAAGTTCCGGTTCGTCAGCCCCGACCCGGCCTCCGGCGCGCCCCCCACCAGCACGCCCGGCGAGAAGAGCCCGTTCGTCCTCCAGGCCGGCACCGACGTGCTGCGCTGCCGGGCCGCGGTGACCTCCGCCGACCAGTACGGGCGGGTCGAGGCGCGCGGCTGGGACGTCGTCGCGAAGAAGGAACTGACCGCGACCGCGCCCACCACCGCCAACCCCGGCATCTCCATCGGCACCACCCCGCAGAAGGCCGCCTCGGCGTTCGGGATCGTCACCCTCGTGGAGACGGAGAAGCCCTACGACCGGCAGAACGAGGTGAAGTTCGCCGCGGACTCCCTCGCCGACGACGTGACCTCGTCCTTCGCCGAGCTGGAGGTCGTCGTGCGCGGCAACCCCAAGCTGCGCCCCGGCGTCCCCGTCACCCTCACCGACGTCGGCGCCCCCTTCGAGGGCAAGTACACGGTGACGTCCGCCCGGCACGTGTTCGGCGACGGCAAGCACTACGAGACCTGGATCACCGTCAGCGGCCGCCAGTGGCGCTCCCTGTTCGGGCTCACCTCCGGCGGCGGGGGCACCGGGGCGGCGGCGGCCGCACCCCGTCTGCCCAGTGTCGCCAACGCCCTGGTCACCGACGTACAGGACCCGCTCAAGCAGGGCAGGGTCAAGCTGCGGTTCCCGTGGCTGGACGACACGTACGTCTCCGACTGGACCCGTACCGTGCAGCTCGGCGGCAAGCGCGGCGGCGGCATCTTCCCGCTCGACGTGGGCGACGAGGTGCTGGTGGCGTTCGACCGGGGCGCCCTCGACCACCCGTTCGTCGTCGGCGGGCTCTACAACGGCGTGGACAAGCCGTCCCCCGTCCGGGACGTGCCGCTGCACGACGGCGTGAAGCGGCGGGCGATCCGGCACACCCTGTCCGACCGCGACGCCAACCGCGTCGACCTGCTCAGCCAGACCACCGGCGCCCGCAAGCAGGGCGTCCGCGTCGCCTCCGGCGACGACAAGCTGATCATCAACCTGGACCGTACGAAGACGGAGATCACCGTCGACAGCAAGGGCACCGTCGTCATCAAGGGAAGCCGCTCGGTCTCCGTCGAGGCGGGCACCGACCTGACCCTCAACGGCAGACGGTCCGTGACCATCAAGAGCGGCGGCCCGCTCACCCTGCAGGGCCGCGGCGCGGTCAGCCTCAGCTCGGCCGTCGGCGCCGTCAGCGTCGACGCCAAGGGCGCCCTCTCCCTGAAGGCCATGGGTCTGGCCACCCTCTCCGCGATGGGGAGCGTGCAGATCAACGCGGCGGCCGCCGTGGGCATCCGGGCCGCCACCGTCCCGATCATGGGTCTGCTCACCGCCAACGGAAAGCCGGTGATCTGATGGCCGAGCAGTTCGTCGGATCCGGCTGGGCGTTCCCCCTGCGCATCGGACCCACCGGGGGCATCGCCCTGGTCAGCGGCGAGAAGGAGATCGAGGAGGCCATCCGGCTGGTCCTGGCCACCGCGCCCGGCGAGCGGCCGATGCGCCCGGAGTTCGGCTGCGCCATCCACGACCTGGTCTTCGCCCCCGTCAACGAGGCCACCGCCGGCCGCATCCAGCACGAGGTGTACGCCAGCCTCGACCGCTGGGAACCGCGCATCGAGGTCGAGGAGGTGGAGGTCACCGCCGGCCCCGGCGAGGGCGTCCTGCACATCGACGTCCGCTACTCCGTCCGCGGGACCAACAACCCGCGCAGCCTCGTCTTCCCCTTCTACGTCATCCCCTCCCACGACGAGCCCGGCACGAGCGGCACGGCCGGTACGGGCGAGTCGGGCCCCCTCCCCGAAAGCGACCGCTGATGGCCCTGCCCTCTCCCCACCTCGACGACCGCCGCTTCCAGCAGTTCGTCGACGACGCCAAGCGCTACATCCAGCAGCGCGCCCCGGAGTGGACCGACCACAACGTCTCCGACCCCGGGGTCACCCTGGTCGAGGCGGTCGCGCACATGGCGGACCAGATCGTGTACCGCCTCAACCGGGTGCCCGAGAAGAACCACCTGGCCTTCCTCGACCTCGTCGGCATCACCCTGTTCCCGCCCACCGCCGCCCGTACCGACGTCACGTTCTGGCTGTCCGCGCCGCAGGACGAGCCGGTGGTGCTGCCCGAGGGCACCGAGGTGGCCACCACCCGCACCGAACGCGACGAGGCCGTGGTCTTCGCCACCGAGCGCGAACTCACCGTCGTCCCCAGCTCGCTCGGCCGGCTGGCCGTGCAGAACCGGGGCGAGCCGGTCGCCGACCGCACCGACGACCTCGCCGGGGGCAAGGACGTGCTCTGCTTCACCGAGGCCCCCCGCCCCGGCGACTGCATGCTGTTCGGCCTGAGCGCCGCCGTCCCGCACTGCGCCGTCGCCCTGGAACTCGACAGCCGCGTCGACGGCGTCGGCGTCGACCCGCGCCAGCCCCCGCTGGTGTGGGAGGCGTGGACCGAGGACGGCTGGACGGAGTGCGAGGTCGACCGCGACGCCACCGGTGGCCTCAACCGGCCCGGCGAGGTCGTCCTGCACGTCCCCGGCGGCCACGTGCTCTCCCGCAACGGCGGCCACGAGGGCGGCTGGCTGCGCTGCCGGGTCACCGAACCCCTCACCGGCCAGCCCTTCTACACCACCTCCCCGTCCGTACGGGCCGCAGAGGCGTACACCCTCGGCGGCACCACCGGCGCCGTGCACGCCGAGACCGTGCGCGACGAACCGCTCGGCGAGTCCACCGGCCTGCCCGGCCAGCGGCTGCGCCTGGCCCACGCGCCCGTCGTGGGCGACACCCCGCCCGTCCTGCTGCAGACCGCCGAGCACGACGGCTGGACCGACTGGGACGTCGTCCCCCACTTCGCCGCCTCCCGCCCGTACGACCGGCACATCACCCTGGACGCCACCACCGGCGAGATCGCCTTCGGCCCCGCGGTACGCGAACCCGACGGCACCCTGCGCCAGTACGGCGCCGTCCCCCCGAAGGGCGCCGTCATCCGCGCCCGCCGCTACCGCACCGGCGGGGGCAGGTCCGGCAACGTCGCCCGCGGCGCCGTCCGCGTCCTGCGCCGCTCCGTGCCGTACGTCTCCGAGGTCGTCAACCGGGAGGCCGCGCGCGGCGGTGTCGACGGCGAGACCGTCGAGGAGGCGAAGACCAGGGCGCCCATCACCCTGCGCGCCCAGGAACGCGCGGTCACCCTGCGCGACTACGAGGAACTCGCCCGCCGCGCCGCCCCCGACACCGCCCGCATCACCTGCCTGGAGGGGGAGGAGAGCGAGCACGGCGCCTACGCGGTACGGGTCCTGGTCGTCCCCCAGGCCGTGCCGGACCCCGGCGGCCGGCTGCGCTTCGAACAGCTCGTCCCCGGCGACGCGCTGCTCTCCCGCATCACCCGCTACCTCGACGAACGCCGGCTGATCGGCACCCGCCTCGCCGTCGGCCCGCCGTTCTACCAGGGCGTCACCGTCGTCGCCACCGTGCACGCCTTCCGCGGCACCGACACCGACCGGGTGCGCCGCCAGGCCCACGACGCCCTCTACCGCCACCTCGACCCGCTCACCGGAGGCGCCGACGGCACCGGCTGGCCCTTCGGCCGGCCCGTCCAGGCCGGCGAGATCTTCGCCGTGCTCCAGCGGGTGCCCGGCGTCGAACTCGTCGACCAGGTCCTCCTCCACCCCGCCGACCCGATCACCGGCAAGCGCGGCGAGGCCACCGACCGGATCGACCTGTCCGCCCCGTCCCTGGTGTTCTCCTTCGACCACCGGGTCCGCGTGATCGGGGACGGCGCGTGAGGGGCTCCGTCGACGGGCTGGGCTCCTCGGCGCCGATCGGCGCGACGCTGCCCGCGATCTTCGCCGACGACGACCTGGCGCAGCGCTTCGTCGCCGGGCTCGACGAGGTCCTCGCGCCCTTCCTGGTCGTCCTCGACAACCTGGACTCCTACTTCGACCCCGCGCTCGCCCCGCTCGACTTCACCCGCTGGCTGGCCGACTGGGTCGGCGCCGAGACCGACGGCATCGAGACCGACGGCGCCCCCGCGGGCGGTTCCGAGGGGGAGCGGCGGCTACGGGCCGCCGTCGCCGCCGCCACCTACCTGCACCGGGTGCGGGGCACCCGGCGCGGCCTGTCCGAAGCGGTGCGCCTGGTCTTCGGCGTGACGCCGCGGATCACCGAGAGCGGCGCCGCCGAATGGCACGCCCGCCCGCTCGGCCCGGTGCCCGGCGACCGCCGCCCGCACCTGCACGTCTCGCTGGCGCTGCCCGACCCGACCTCCGCCGACACCCACCGGCTGGACACCCTGGTCGCGGCCGCCCGCCCCGCCCACATGCCCTACACGGTCGAGGTCACCGCCGCGACCGCCGCCGAAAGGACCACCGACAGATGACCAGCCAGTCCTCCGGACCCGGCCGGGCCGCCCCCAGCTGCGCCGAGTGCGGCACCCCGGCGGAGCCCGGCCAGTCCTTCTGCGACTCCTGCGGAGCGGTCCTCGGCTGGGCCGACGACGGCCGGCCGGGACGCACCCAGCCCACGGCACGGACCACGACGGCCCCCGGTAACGGCGCCGGTACCGGGCCCGCCGGGACCGACGCCGGCCACGGGGACGGCTCCGGCGACCGGGGCCGCGCCGCGATACCGCGTCCCCGGACGGCACCGGCGGACTCCGGCGCCCCCCGCACCGCGCCGGCGGCCGCACCGGCGGAGACACCGGCACCGACGGTGACGTCACACGCCAACGACCGGGCCGCCGTACCGGGAACGCCCCCGTCCCCCACCCCGTACGGACCCGGCGACGGACACGACGACGGGCCGGACGACAGGCAGGACCACCCCACCGGAACCGCCCCGGACAGCCCCCGTGACCACCGGGCCACCGCACCGGGAACGCCCCCGCCCCCCGCCCCGTACGGACCCGGCGACGGACCCGGCGACGGACACGACGACAGGCAGGACCACGCCACCGGAACCGCTCCCACCGCACCCGACGGACCCCACGCCCACCGGGCCGACGACCGGCCCCCCGTCACCCCTGCCGCCCCGTACACCACGGCCCCCGACGACGACACCGAACCCCTGCCGTCCGTGACGGACTCCCCCGAGCCGCCACGGCCGCAGCACCCCCACCCCCACCACGACGACGCCGCCGAGCGGGCCAGGTCCCTCCTCGTCCCCGTCGCCGACCCGGAGCCCCGCGCCCCGGACGAGCCCGCCGTCGCACCGGTCCTGCCCGGACGTCCCGTCGCCCACCGCCCCCAGGTCCGCGCCGTGGGCCCGCAGTCCGACGCGGAGGGCGGCATCCCCTGCCCCTGGTGCTCCACCCTCAACCGCCCCGAACGGCACTACTGCTCCCGCTGCGCCATGTCGATGACCCGCGGCGAGGACACCCCGGAACGGCTGCCCTGGTGGCGCCGGATGTTCGGCGCCCGGGACGCCGAGTCGGCCTGGGCGGGCGAGCGCCCGCGGCTGCGCCGGGGCTTCGGCCACATCTGGAACTGGGTCGTCGCCGCCGTCGTCATCGGACTGGCCGTCGCCCTGATCGTGAACCTGGGCGCGATGATCCAGGCCACCCGCGACCACTTCGCCAAGCGGGCCCCGATCGGCCCGTCCAGCGTCAAGGCGTCCCGCTCCTTCTCCGAGCACGGCGCGCCCCTCGCCTTCGACAAGCTCAACAACACCTGGTGGGGCCCCGGCATCGCGCAGGCCGCCGAGGGCGAATGGCTGGAGGCCACCTTCGACCGGCCGACCCGCCTGCTGGACCTCGTGATCACCCCCGGCACCTCGACCAAGCCGGACCAGCTCTCGAAGTCGGCGCTCCCGCGTCAGCTCGACGCCCGGATCACCCTCGCCGACGGCAAGAAGATCACCCGCACCATCACCCTGGACCAGGCCGCGGGCGGTCAGCGCCGCAAGTTCCGGGTCGGTGAGGTGACCGCCGTGCGCTTCGTCCTGCGCTCGGCCTACGGCGCCGCCCCGAAGAAGCAGGTGGCGATCGCCGAGATCGAGTTCTTCGGCCCTTCGAGCAACAACACCTGACGGCCGCCGGGGCCGCTCCGCGCCCGCCCCGGTTCCACCGTCCCGCCATTTCCCTGTTTCGCCATGTTCACGTACAACCCCCGGGCCCGCCCGGGGGTCTCCTGATCGGCGATCACCCGTGAACCGCAGGACGACTCAGGGCGAAACACGGGCAACACGGCGCCCCCGACCCGTGGACGACCGTTCCCGGCGGCCGTCCCGCACACCGCAGGAGACCTCCTTGCACAAGAACCTCCGCACCGCTCTCGCGACCGCCACCGCGGCCGCGCTCACCGGCGGCCTGCTGGTCGCCATGGCCGGTCCCGCGTCCGCCGCCCCCTCGGGCGTCGACAGCGACTTCAACGGTGACGGCTACGGGGACGTCGCGGTCACCGCCCCCCTCGCCTCCGTGAGCGGCCAGGGCGGCGCCGGCGCCGTGTCGATCCTCTACGGCTCCCCCCAGGGCGCCGGCGCGAGCAAGATCCAGACCCTCACCCAGAACAGCGCGGGCGTCCCGGGCGCCGCCGAGAAGGACGACCAGTTCGGCGCCCACACCGCGCCCGGCGACTTCAACGGCGACGGCTACGCCGACCTGGCCGTGGGCGCCCCCGGCGAGGACGGGGGATCGGACGCCGACGGCGGCACCGTCGTCATCCTGTGGGGCGGCTCCGGGGGCCTGTCCGGCGGCACCACCGTGCACGACCCCACCCCCTCCGCCCACGACTGGTTCGGCCAGGTGGTCGCCGCCGGCGACTACAACGGCGACGGCAAGGCCGACCTCGCGATCTCCTCGGACATGAACACGGTCGACATCTACCGCGGCGGATTCTCCAAGTCCGGCTCCACCGGCGGCCGCTACACCGTCACGACGCCCGTCCTGAAGGTGCAGGGCCTCGACATCTTCAACCTCACCCCCGGCGACACCGACGCCGACGGCCGCACCGACCTGGTCGTCGACGGCTACGAGGGCGACAGCGACAGCGACTACTCGTACAACGCCAACTACTGGCTGCCCGGCTCCTCCTCCGGCGCCACCGCCTCGGGAGCCCGGAAGCTCCCCGCCGGCGTCATCTCCGACATCGGCGACGTGAACGGCGACGGCTACGGCGACATCGTCATCGGCAACTCGTGGGACCCCGCCACGGACACCCCGGGCACCGCCAAGGGCGGGTCGGTGGACGTCGTCTACGGCACGTCGTACGGCCCCGAGGGCGGCGTCGAGCGCGTCAACCAGGACACCCCGGGCGTCCCCGGCGGCAACGAGACCGGCGACAACTTCGGCTACGAGGTCTCCCTCGGCGACATCGACGGCGACGGCCACGACGACCTCGTCATCGGCGCGCCGGGCGAGGACCTGGGCGACGACAAGGACACCGGCATGGTCTCCGTGGTCCACGGCGGCGCCGACGGCCTCCAGGAGACCGGCTCCCAGTCCCTGCACCAGGACGTCCCGGGCGTCCCCGGCGGCAACGAGGAGGGCGACGGCTTCGGCGGCGAGGTCCTCCTCTCCGACGTCACCGGCGACGGCAAGGCCGACCTGACCGTCGGCATGCCGTGGGAGAACGACTCCAACGGCCAGGCCGTCGTCTTCAACTCCGACGGCCTGAAGATCGACCCCGCCGGACGCGGCATCGGCCTCGTCGCCACCGGCCTGTCGTCGGCGGGCTACCCGATGCTCGGCTTCCACGTCAACGGCTGACCCTCCGCCGACGTGGTCTCCGTCCTCCGTAGGACCGGGCCCCCACGGGCCCCTACGGAGGACGGACAACCCGGCTGACGTTCCCTTAGGGGATGTCACAGCTCGGCAGCAAAGCCGGGCCCGAATGCCGGGGTCCGGCACGTGAACGCCCGGGACCGGGTACGTTCGATGACGTGGCTGGATTCAGGATCGGACGCGGCCGTGACAACAACGGCGCTCCTCACGCGCGACCGCAACACCCCCCGCACGGGCAGCAGACGCCGCAGGGGCCGTCGTACGGCTACCCGCAGGCGCCGCAGCCGTACCCGCAGCAGCCGTCGTACGGCGGTGGCGGTGGCGGCGGCTGGCCGCAGGCGAACGGCGGCCCGGGCGGCCACGGCGGCCACGGCGGCCACGGCGAGCCGGAGTACTTCGGCGACGGCGCGTACCCGCACGGTGCCCAGGGTGCCCCGCACGACCCGTACGCGGCCAACAACCCGGGGCACACCCAGGCCTTCTCGATCAACGAGGACCCCTACAACCAGGGCGACACCTACCAGGCCGGCGCGGCCCCGCCCCCCGGCCCGGCCGGCCCCCGCCTGCGCTGGAAGGACCTGCTCAAGGGCATCGTCCTGTCCCCCGCCCAGACGTTCCACCAGATGCGCGACTACTCGGTGTGGGGCCCCGCCCTCGTCGTCTCCTTCCTCTACGGCCTGCTCGCCGTCTTCGGCTTCGACACCGCGCGCGAGGACGCGATCAACGCCACGCTGTCGAACGCGATCCCGATCGTCCTGACGACGTCCGTCGCGATGGTGCTCAGCGCCTTCATCCTCGGCGTGGTCACCCACACCCTGGCCCGCCAGCTCGGCGGCAACGGCGCCTGGCAGCCCACGGTCGGCCTCTCCATGCTGATCATGTCCCTCACGGACGCGCCCCGCCTGGTCTTCGCCATGTTCGCCGGCGGCGACGCCTCCTTCGTCCAGATCCTCGGCTGGGCCACCTGGGTGGCGGCCGGCGCCCTGCTCACGGTCATGGTGTCCCGCTCCCACGACCTCCCCTGGCCGAAGGCCCTGGGCGCCTCGGCGATCCAGCTGATCGCCCTGCTGTCGATCGTGAAGCTGGGCACGTTCTGACCCCGGCCCACGCATGAGGAAGGGGGCTCCCGGTGCCGGGAGCCCCCTTCCTCATGCCGCTCTCAGGCGTCGAGCACCTGACCGACCCGCTTGACCACGGGTTCCTGGACCGACCACGGGAAGTTGATCCACTCGTCGGTGCGCTTCCACACGTACTCGCACTTCACCAGCGACTGCGTCTTCTCGTAGACCACGGCGCTGCGCACCTCGGCGACGGCGTCGAGGCAGAAGTCGCGTACGAGCTTGAGCGTCTTGCCGGTGTCGGCGACGTCGTCCGCGATCAGCACCTTCTTGTCGGTGAAGTCGATGGCGTTGGGCACGGGCGCGAGCATGACGGGCATCTCGAGAGTCGTCCCCACCCCTGTGTAGAACTCGACGTTCACCAGGTGGATGTTCTTGCAGTCGAGCGCGTAGGCGAGCCCGCCGGCGACGAAGACACCGCCGCGCGCGATGCTCAGCACCACGTCGGGCTCGTACCCGTCGTCGGCGATCGTCTGGGCGAGCTCACGGACGGCGACGCCGAACTGCTCGTAACTGAGGTTCTCGCGCATGCCGCTCACACCTGCGTCCGGTGGAAGTTGAGGTAGGACCGCGAGGCCGTCGGCCCCCGCTGCCCCTGGTACCGCGACCCGTACCGCTCGCTGCCGTACGGGTGCTCGGCCGGCGAGCTGAGCCGGAACATGCACAGCTGCCCGATCTTCATCCCGGGCCACAGCTTGATCGGGAGCGTCGCGAGGTTGCTGAGTTCGAGGGTCACGTGCCCGGAGAACCCGGGGTCGATGAACCCGGCGGTGGAGTGCGTGACCAGCCCGAGCCGCCCGAGCGAGCTCTTCCCCTCCAGCCGCGAGGCGAGGTCGTCAGGGAGCGTGATGACCTCGTACGTGCTGGCCAGCACGAACTCACCGGGGTGCAGGATGAACGGTTCGTCCCCCTCCGGCTCCACGAGCCGGGTCAGGTCCGCCTGCTCGACGGAGGGGTCGATGTGGGGGTACCGGTGGTTCTCGAACACCCGGAAGTAGCGGTCGAGGCGTACGTCGATGCTGGACGGCTGCACCATGGCGTCGTCGTAGGGATCGATACGCACCCGTCCGGCGTCGATCTCGGCCCGGATGTCCTTGTCTGAGAGAAGCACGGGCCCGAGGATACGCAAGGCGCGCGGACCGGCCACAATCGGCCGCCCCGCGCGCCCTCGCTGTTACCGCTGCTACTGCTTCTGAAGACTCACCGGCACGACGCTGCGAAGCCGCGCACAGCGCGGGCACCGCAGAAGCCGGCCGGGGCCGAGTCGCTCGGCCTGCTGCATCGGAAACGAGGCGGCGGTGAACACGTGCCCATCGGCACAGCGGACGACGGTGCGCTCCATCAAGTCCAAGAGTCCCTTCCCCAAGAGGCCGCGTCCGGCCAACTGCCCTGACGCCAAAAGCCACATTACGGGATCAAAGGAACGACCCTCCAGGCGGCACCCCGCACTCGCACCACGGCTTCACGGTACGCCCCAACACGTGCCCCCCGCAGCCGCATCCACACCCTGAAACACAGTCAGGCCCCCGGGTTCTGAACACCGGGGGCCTGACATGGGGTACAGTGAGCGAGCGTCCGGACATCATCAATTCGACGGGGTCTGGATCTTACGCGGGTGTAGTTTAATGGTAGAACATCAGCTTCCCAAGCTGAGAGCGCGAGTTCGATTCTCGTCACCCGCTCCATGAAGAAGGCCCAGGTCATCGACCTGGGCCTTGCTTGTTGCCTAGACCAATGCGGTGGTCGCGTGCCCTCCACGTGCCCTAAATCCCCTTTCAAGGACCATCCAGGAGCCCTGAAGCGCCGCCCCATCGACAGCAACGTCGAAACGTCTCGAATGGCGAGAAACTGTTGATATGACCTGCGCCACCTGACGATGCGGTATGGGTGAAGTTGCTCCAGCAGGAGGAGAGTTCGCAGAGCCATGCCCAATGGGCGGCGAGCGGGACTCGTTCAGCTTCGTTACCCGAAATGGTTGTCTTCCTCGACGTAGCCGGTCTCCCCGGGGCTGCGCTAAGCGGCCAAGAGCGTTCGGACAGGGGCGGCGGACGGGATTATCGCGGCCAGTAGCGAGGCGGTTCCTTGGCAGGGTCGACCAGATCGAACCGCTGCTCACTGCCCGGGTTCAGTCCTTCGACGTGGACGAGCTGCCGGCCTTCCGCCGTATCGAGTCCACGGACGAGCAAAGGCATGGCGGCGGTCACAGCGCCCATGGCCAGACCCAGGCCGGCCATGCCCTTGTGACCGTGGCTGAACCGGATGTGGTGCCTGCCGGACTTCTTGACGGCGGTCGTCTCCGACGGGTCCTCCAGCTGACGCCCGTCCTCGGTGAGGAAGGCTTCGAAGCCTCTCCTCGCGGCGTCAGGGAGGAGGGCCAGATCCTTTTTCCCCGTCCACTTGATCTCGCTGACGTGGCGCACGTCGTGCCCGGGCAGCAGTCGCCTGAGCATCTCCAGCATCTGTACCGGGACGTTCTCGTCGATGACGATTCACCTCAGGCAGCGCGCGGTCCCGGGCTGTAGCCGTCCGCATACAGCGCGAAGGACACCGCATCGCGGGCGGCCTCCGCTGTCACGCCGGGATAGTGGTCGGCGATGTCCTCAGGAGGGACGCCGTCCTCCACCAGCTCCGCGACGGCGTCGAACGGAACGCGAGTGCCGGTGATGACCGGCTGCCCCCCTTGCGTCTCCGGGTCCACACTGACGTATTGCTTGGGCCGCAGAAGGTGTGGGACCACGACGCCGGCGCGGGGCGCGAACTCCCGGAGGATGTCGTCCATGGTCGCGACGACCCGCTGCCCGGGATGCTTGACGAGGTCAGTCGCGTGATCGTCATTGTTGTCGCCCACAAGGACGATGGAGTCGTCCTCGGCGACCAGGGAGTAGCTGGACAGGTGCTCGACCTCGGCGATCGCCACGCCTCCCGCCTCACCCGCGAGCAGAAGAGCCGCTCCGTCGCCACCTGCTGGACCGCGCAGATGTACAAGCACTTCGAGAACCCGAAGCCCGGATACGTCGCCGACCGGCCCGACCTGCCCGACTGGCAGAAGGAGACCGACGCCGACATCCTCGAGGCCGTCGAGGGCTCCTCTGACGACCGCGCTCCCACGACCGCGCTCCCACGACCTCCTGACAGAGCTACCGCAGCTGCTCGCCGCGTCAGCCGCCACCGCGTCGGGCCATCGCATCGGCCGCCGGCCCGACGCGCCGGCGGATCGAGCACGATTACCGCGAGCTCAGGCATGACCCCGGACTGGATCACTTCAAAAACCGCACGCGGCGCGGCCGGCACCACCACGTCACCCCTCGTCGCCGCCGCCCCGACATTGCTCACCCTCAGGCGGTTCGACCCAGAAGCCCGCACACCGGCCTGTCCGCCTGTCGATGCCTCACAGGAGAGAATCGCCCACAGCTACGGCACCTCCGGCATTCCGCTGGTCTCCGAGGACTCCGCCTCCGACTGCGTCGCGGCACAGGGTTCACGGCCGCCATCGGCGGTCCGGCCGGCCATTACGCGGGTGCGGACGACAAGCCTGGGCACCTGAGCCAGAATTCTTACAGGAGCAGGCTTCCGCACCAGCCCTCGTGAGGGGTCTCCCGTGCTCGACGTGCCGTTCTGGCTGTGGTCGGTGTTCGCCGTCACCGTGGTCGTGTCGCTGGCCGTGGACCTGCTGGCGCACCGGGAGGCGCATGTCATCCGGTTCAAGGAGGCCGCCGCCTGGAGCGCGGTATGGATCGGTCTCGCCCTGGTCTTCGGCGCGGTCGTCTTCCTGGTCCTGGGCACGGCGCCGGGGGTGGAGTACACCACCGCGTGGCTCCTGGAGAAGAGCCTGTCGGTCGACAACCTGTTCGTCTTCGCGCTGATCTTCGCCTACTTCGAGGTGCCGCGCGCCTACCAGCACCGTGTGCTGTTCTTCGGCGTCATGGGCGCTCTGGTGTTCCGGGGCCTCTTCCTGGCCGCCGGGGTGGCCGTGGTCAGCCGGTTCACCGCTGTGCTCTTCGTCTTCGCGGCCATCCTCTTCTACAGCACCTACAAGATCCTCAAGGGGGAGGAAGAGAGCTTCGACCCGGGCAGGAGCATCGCGGTGCGGCTGCTGCGCAAGGTGGTACCCGTCCAGGACGAGTACGCCGGGATGAAGTTCTTCGTGAGGGAAGCCGGCAAGCGGGTCGCCACCCCCCTGCTCGCCGTCGTCGCGGCGATCGAGGCAGCCGACCTGGTCTTCGCCGTGGACAGCGTGCCCGCCGTCCTGGCGGTCAGCGACGACGCCTTCATCGTCTACACCAGCAACGCGTTCGCCATCCTCGGCCTGCGGGCCCTGTACTTCCTGCTCGCCGGACTGCTGGACCGGTTCCACTACCTCAGCAAGGGCCTCGCGCTGATCCTTGCCTTCATCGGCGTGAAACTGATCCTCCAGGCGTCCCACGAACTCTTCAGCAGCAGCATCCCGGAAATCCCGTCGCCCATCAGCCTCGCCGTCATCGTCACGGTCCTGGCCGCGTCCGTCGTACTGAGCATCCGACGCCCCGGCCCGGCCGGGGCAGCCGCCCCCGCGGACCGGGACGAGGACAGCTCCGCGCACGGCTCCGCCGGAGAGCCGCCCGTCCGGGAGACGCGGAGTCCGGACAGACGGCGGAAGGACGACTGACCCCTGGTCCGAGCACTCCTTGCCGGCCGGTGGGCCGTGCCGACGCGGTGTGCGCCAGGTGCCCCGTCGCCCTGCGAGCAGGCCCGCATCGGAGGACCATCGACGGGAAGCCGGTCTCCGGAGGGTCCGTGCGTGCGTGATGCGGTGGGTGATGACATGGGGCGGTGGCCGGCGGACGAGCCGGGGTTCTGGCGGCAGGTCGTCGAGCGGCTGGACACGGCGCTGCTGGTGCTGGACCCAGCCGGACGGGCGGTCGCCGCGAACCCGGCGGCCGAGCGGCTGCTGGGCCGCACCACCCCGGCGATACGGGGCGCTGACGCGCACGACCTGCTGCACCGGGACGCGGACGGCAACAAGGTGCCCCGGGACCGGTGCCCACTGCTCCACGCGCTGGCCGAGGGGAAGGCGACGCGCGGGGAGGGTGGCACATATCTGCGGGGCGACGGTCGCCTGCTGGCGGTCTCCTGGTCCGCGTCTCCCCTGACGGAGGACGGCTCCGTCAGGGGTATGGCGCTGCTGTTCACGGATGCCACCGGGGACCGCCACGTGCACCGGGAGCGAACGGCACGCACGCGCGCCCTGGAGGACCTCAACGAGCGGCTGTCCCTGGTCGCCGAGATCACGGACGTCCTCGGGCAGACCCTGGAAACCGACGAGGCACTGGCCCGCCTGGTGCGCCTGCTGGTGCCCCGCCTCGCCGACTGGGCGGCGGTGGATCTCCGGACCGGCTCCGGGGAGATCCACCGTGTGGCGGTGACCGGTCCGGAGGGACGGGACGCCGGATTCGAGGGCCGGCGCGCAGCCGTCCCGGAGGACGCCGGTGAGGTGGAGGACTCGCCCCTGGGCCGGGCGCTGACCGGTGGTGAATCCGTACTCCAGGAGCGGGTGGCAGCCGTCGCTCCGGCCGCCGGACATTCCCCTCTGGCCGCCCTCCACAGCGGCTTCCTGGGTGCCGTGAGCGCAAGCTCCGCCGTCACGGTGCCGCTCGGCGCCGAGGAGCGGATCACCGGGGCGCTGACGGTGGTGCGCACCGACCCGGCACATCCCTTCGACGAGGGCGACCTGGAGGCGGTGGGCGACGTCGGCCGCCGGGTCGGCGTGGTCGTCGACAACACCCGCCGCTACGGCCGTCAGCGTGCCGTCGCCGAGGCCATGCAGCGCAACCTGCTCGCTCCGCTGCCCCGGCCCGGCCGCCTCCGGCTGGCCGCCCGCTACCAGCCCGCACCGGCAGGCTCGCAGGTCGGCGGGGACTGGTACGACGCCTTCACGCTGAAGGACGGCGCGCTCGCCCTGGTCATCGGTGACGTCGTGGGCCACGACCTGACCGCGGCGGCCGGCATGGCGCAACTGCACGGCATCCTGCGTTCACTGGCCTGGGACCACACGGGACCGCCCGGCGCCGTCGTCGACCGCCTCGACGCCGCCATGCCGGTCATCACCACCGTCCCGCTGGCCACCCTGATCCTCGCCCGCGTCGAGGGTGACCCGGACACGGGACCGTGGACGCTCCGCTGGGCCAGTGCGGGGCACCCGCCTCCGCTGCTCCTCTCCCCGGACGGCACCGCGTGCTACCTGGAAGCCGGCCAAGGGCTGCTCCTCGGCACCGGTCCGGTCACCGGCACGGGCCGGCCGGACGCCACACACCCCCTGGAGTCCGGCTCCACCCTGCTGCTGTACACCGACGGGCTGGTCGAGACCCCGGGCAGCGACCTCGACACGGGCCTGGACCGGTTGCGCCGTCACGCCCTCGCACTCGCCCACGAACCGCTGGACACGCTGTGCGGAGACGTACTCGCCCACGTGCCGCCCGGCAGCACCGACGACGTGGCCCTGCTCGCCCTGCGCGTGCCACCTCCATGAGACGGCGGTGGCGGGCCCCCACCGCTGCCGCGACCCCGCGGCAGGGGCCGCCCGCCGCTCCTACGGCACCCCTGACCGATCGTCACGCCGCCTTTACGCACTGAGGAGTAGGCTGGGAAGACCGAGGGCATCAGGCACGCCGGTGACGGACCGGCTCCACCCCCCGGTACCCACCGGCGTTCATCACGCGGGACGGGCTCCCCCCTTCACCCCGCATACGCCCGCCGACTCCCTTCCCCCGAACTCGCGGTGGTCGTCGGCGCCGTCCTCCGGAAGAGCGGCAGGCACGACCTTCAGTGCCCCGACCCCCACCGGCCCGCGCCCGACGTCGGCCCGGGCAGGGCAAGTGGACCGCCTCACCGATCGCCGTACCCGACCGATCACCACCCTCACCGGGCGGCCCTGCTCGCCCTGCCGAACCGCCTGGCAACCCACCTCGCCAGAGAGAACTCACATGATCACCACAGTTCCACCCGCACCGTCCACCCTGCCCCTCCCCCTCCCCCTCCCCCTCCCCCTCGTCCGCCTGCGTCTCGCGCCCCGCGGCGTGCTGCCGCGCCGGATCGACGGAGTGTGGTGGCCGCACTCCCGCGACCTTCTGACGCAGCTCCCGCAGATGCTCGCCGCACTGCCGAGCGCGTGGGGCGACATCACCGGCGTCACCGTGGACGCCGCGGCCTGGTCGGCGGCACCGGGGCGCATGTTCGTCGCCAACCAGGTCGTACGCCTGCACAAGGCCCCCGCCTCACCGCACGCCCCGGACCGGGTCGTCCTGCTCTCCGCCGGGCTCGGCCGTTGGGACCTGCTGGTGATCCCGCCGGACGCGACGGAGGAAACCGCCGCCCTCCTGATGGCCACCGCGCTGGACGACCGCGGGCCCGACCCCGACGGAGAAGTCCGAACTCCGTTCCCGGCGGCGGCAACGGGACCGCGCGGCCGTGTGGGGTCCGCCGGGCGGGGAGACCGTGCCCCTCGGTGGTAGGCGCCGCCGCAGGCACGTCCGTGTACGCGCCCGGTCCCTGCGCCCGTCTCGCACTCCGGGTCATCCGCCCGCTCCTCAGAGAGCTTCGCCCTCACGACCATGGCCACCACCCCCGCCCCGCGTTCCGACACCCCCGGCAGCGACTTCGCCCGGCGGTCGCCGTCAGATGCGCGGCATCCGCCGGCAGGCCGCTCCCGGTCGCTGTCCGGCACGGGTCGCTCGCGGCGGCCATCAGCGAGCAGCGCGGCTTCCCCGCGGGCGGCGAAGGCGGCACCCGTCTCGAACTCACGGCGGACACGACTCGTGTGGAGGGACCAGCCCGGTCGTGGCTGGAGTCCAGCCGATGAGACCAGTGCCCCTTGCCAGGGAGCATCGAGGAGTAGCCTGGGGGTATCGAGGGCTTTCGCGGGCCGGCGCCGCCGCCGGTCCCGTCCTCGGTGAAACACCACCGGGCGCTCCGTCTGTCGATCGACGGAGGCCCGCAGTCAGGTTTGTCATCATGACCTTGAACACCACCCGGCTCCGCTCGCACGCGACACCGTTCCGGCCACGTGCCGCGCGCCTCGTCCTCGGACCCGCCAGCCGTTTCGGCCGGCCGGACGGTGCCTGGTGGCCACGAAGCCGCGACCTGGCGCGCGAACTCGGCGAACTGGCCGACGTGATCGATCCCCTGTGGGGTCGGCTGACCCACGTCGCCGTCAATCCCCGCCACTGGCGGCTCGTCCCGCACGGCGTGGTCGTCGTCAATGATCACGAGGTGACGGTCGACCGTTTCGCCGGGGCCCTCAACCCGCACAGGATCCTGCTGCAGTCCTACACCGCGGGCCGTTGGGATCTCCTCGTGGTGCCGCCCCTGACCAACGCGTCGTCAGCTGCCCGACTCATGGCCGCGGCGGCGTAGAGCAGCGCCGAGAAGCGCGTGTCCCCGCTCAGCCGGCTCCGTCCGGCGGCGGAGGCGGTGATCAGGCCGGGTGCCCCAGGTTCGCACGTTCCGTGCCGGTGTCGATGAGGATCTGTTCCGCTCTCGTCTGACTGCCGGCACGAACGGCCGCGGCCATGGCGGCGCGCGCCGCGTCGGGCATGGCGTGCGGCGGAACCACGAGGAGAGAGAAGAGGTCCTTGCCGCCCCGGGTGATGAGGACGGTGTCGTCGCCGACCGGGAAGGAGTCGATGTGGACGACACGGTCGTCGATCGTCATCCGCGTCGGCAGTTCGTCCCAGGCGTCGCTGTCCAGGCCGACGCGGGTGATGGGCCCGAGGTACTCGGACAGCGCGGAGACGAGGCCGGGGAGCTCACCGGCGAGGTCGCGGGACCGGGGCCACCACGCCCCGTCGAGCGCGCCCTGTCGGTCATGGGTCGTCTCGAGCCGCACCACGGCGGTTCCCGGTCGTGGAACGGCCTGGTGGACGGCGTCGGGCAGGATCCTGGTCACCCTCGGAAAATCGGGGTCGGACATCGCACTCGCCTGCCTACCGGGGACGGCAAAACCGGAAAATCTCCTCGCTTCACGGTACTCCTCGGCCGACGACGGCCGGGGCCCCACCGGTCGCCGAAGTACTGGCAGTCACCGCCTCGCCCGCGGCCGCCACGTGGGTCGACGGGTGCTCCCTCCGGGGAGACGCGGGACGACTGTGCCGTCGGACGGCGGCCGGGCAATGCCGGAAGCCGCCGAGGGGTTCCGAGGGGGAACCGCGTCAGAATGCGCCCGGGGAACATGCCGAGTACCGTCCGCGACCGGTGTCCGCCGGCTTCGCCGTGCCGCTGTCCGCTCTGTTCGCCGCCGGAGTGAGCATCTCGCCCCTCGTGCCGGGTGAGGCGTTCACCCGCCCGGAGCCCCCGGGCGTGCTGCTGGGACTGGTCGTCGGCAAGACGGTAGGAATCTCCACCGAAACCCATCCCGCCGCCCGGTTCACCCGCGTCCGGCTCAACCCCGGCCTGACCTGGGCCGACGTCTTCGCCTTCGCGGTGCCGTCCGGCATCGGCTTCACGGTCGCCCTCCTGGTCACCGAGGTGTCCTTCCCCGACCCGGCAGCCGCCGGGCAGGTCAAGGCCGCGGTGCCGCTGGGCTCGGTGCTCGCCGCGGGCATGGCCTCGCTGCTGGTCGAACGCCGTGACCGCATCTACCGCGGGCCGTGGGAGACGGAGAACCGCGACGAGGACACCGACGGCATCCCCGACATCTGCCGACAACACACGGACAGGCCCGCGCCCGGCGCCCCCGGTGAGCACCGATCACCGACAGCTCCGCCGCTCACTCACCGGGTGCTGCGACCGGGCACGACTGCCCACGGCCTCGCCCCGACACCAGGGACATCGAGGGCTGAGCCGGGACCATCACCAATGTCCGATCGTGAAGCCCTCTGTCGGCGCATCCGCACTGCACCGAGTTCCGAGCACGATGACAGGGTGCGGACACGGCACCCATCCGCCTCACGACGTCGTGCCCGTACCGTGCCCTTCAGCACGGACGAACACGGTCAACAGAGGTACCACCGAGCGCTCACGCCCATCGCCGCGCCACAAGCCTGCGCAGGTCAGCAGCGGTAGGACGCCCCGGGCGCCGTCGCTTCCCAAGCTGAGAGCGCGAGTTCGGTTCTCGTCACCCGCTCCACGGTGAAACCCCGGGGCAGCGGCCTGGGTTTTTGCGTAACCGGGTCTCTCCCACGTTTTCCGGCATGTGACGCGTCCACGGATCCCTTCCGCGGCGGACGGGTCAGGGCGCCTTCCAGAGGGTCAGTTCGGCGGCGTAGTCGCGCGCCTTGAAGCCGTCGGCGTCCTTCTGGACGACGACGTCCTTGATGGTGAGCATCGCGAGGTTGTCCTCGTCGGTGACGGTGCACAGCATGGTGCCCGGGGTCAGCTGCTCGCCCTGTGCGTCGTCGCCGAGCTCGGCGGGCAACACATCGGCCGCCGCGCCCTCGGCACACTCCTCGGGGGTGGTGCCCGCGCTCTTTCCCATGGTTGTCAGGAAGCGCAGGGTGTAGGTGCCGCCGAACTCCTCGTACTGCAGTTCGTTTCCCTTCCCCTCGCTGAGGGCTTTCGCGTCGATCTTCGGTGCGTCCAGGTCGACGTTGGTGTAGGAGATGCGGTTGGAGGTGAACTGGGCGCGCAGGGTGAGCGGCTTGTCCTTGAAGATCTCCGTGTAGTTGTTCGGCGTCGCGTTCGTGTCGGCCGACGCGCCGCCGGTGTCCGGCTCGGTACCGGCGGGAGTCCGGGATGCGGCGGCCGGTGGCGAGGTCGGTTGTCCGCCGCTGCCCTGGGTGTCGTCCGTGTCGCCGTCGTGAGTGAAGACCCAGGCGGCCGTCGCGACCACCGCCAGGGCCAGCACGGCCGCGCCGACCGTCAGCGGGGTGCGGCTGCGGGCCGCCGGCGGCGCTGCCGACGGGCCGAGGGGGTGCGGTGCTCCCTGCGGGAACGGGGCAGGGGATCCGGTCGGCGGCGCCGGCTGTGCCCGGCCGTGGTGCGGCTGCTCACCGGGCCGGGAAACATGGGTGGGTGTGTATCCGCCGGACGCCCCGGCAACCGACGGTGCGGTGTCCGCACCCGCCACGGAGGGTGGGGGCACGGTCGCGGCACCCGCCACGGAGGGTGGGGGCACGGTCGCGGCACCCGCCACGGCCCCGGAAGCCGCTCCGGGCTCGGTCTCGGCCTGTTGCCGGGCGAGTCGCTCCCGGCGGGCGATGTCCGCCGCGACGGGTGCGGGCAGCCAGCCGGTGAAGTCACGCAACGGTCGCCCGCTCAGCTCATGACACAGTTCCGCCAGTTCCGAGGGCGTGGGGCGGGCGGCCGCGTCGGCGGCCAGCGTGCGTTCCAGGACGGCACGCAGCGGTTCGGGATACGCCGTCAGGTCCGGCGGGCGGAACTCGCTGTTGGCGATCTTGGTGGCCAGAGTGAGGGATCCGGCGTCACCGTAGGGGTGGCGGCCGGTCGCGGCGACGGCGGCGATCAAGCCGAGCGAGAAGACGTCGGTCGCCGGTGTGAGGTCCTGGCCGTTGGCGTGTTCCGGCGACATGAACTGAGGGGTGCCGATGAACCCGCCGCTACGGGTGAGCTGGGTGGAGTCGGCGGCCCGGGCGATGCCGAAGTCGATGATCCAGGGGCCTTCGGAGCCGATGAGGACGTTGCTCGGCTTCATGTCGCGGTGGATCACGTCGGCCTTGTGCACGGCGTGCAGCGCCTCCGCCGCGCAACCGGTCAGCTGCAGCACCGTGGTCAGCGGGAGCGTCCCGTGCCTGGCGAGAAGCTGGTCCAGGGCGAGGCCGGGGACGTAGGCGGTGGCCAGCCAGGGCTGCGGGCCGGTGGTGTCGTGGTCGACGACGGGGACGATGTGGTAGCCCTGCACCCTGCGGGCGGAGGTCGCCTCCTGTTCGAAGCGGCGGCGGAACTCCTCGTCCTGGGCGTACTCGCGACGGATCACCTTCAGGGCGACCGGCTGGTTGCCGCGCGTACGGGAGAGGTAGACGCATCCCATGCCGCCCTCGCCGATCCTGGCGAGCAGGCGGTAACCGGCCAACTCTCGCGGGTCCTCGGGATCCAGCGGGCTCAACTGGTCGTTGTTTCCAGTGCTGTTCAAGGTTCTTGACCCTCCCGTCACCGACGTGATCGTACCGACGTGCCCGCGCCGGGGGTAGACATCCGAGGAGATCAAGGAAGAACAGTGGAGTTCGCGGAGATTCCGGGGAGTCGAGAGGACGCGTCCTGATGGCGGATGCCGGCGGGCGGCCTTAGAGTGACACCCCCTGCCGTCGGACAGCGAGGCGTCCGTGGAACATCATCTGGCCACGTCGGCGGAGCGAGCCGACTACCTCGTGGAGCTCTCCAACGTCGTACGCGACACCTCCCTCGGCCGACACGGCCCGCGGTCCCTGCGCCGCCTCGGGCTGGTCCTGCGGGGCCTGATGGAGCTCACCGGGGATCCCGACGTCTCCGTCTACCTGGTCGCCGACACCAGCCTGCTGGGCGGGCACCGCGAGTTCGGCGATCAGGCCGAGGTGCGGCGACTGCGCCGCTGGGTGGCCGACGGGCTGGTCGAGGAGGTCGACGACGCCGATGAGCGCGTTCTCGACCTGGCCCGTATGACCGCGTCCCCGGTCGTCACCGGCGACCAGTACGTCGACCACCGCGTCGAGCACCCGTGGATCCAGGGCAACACCTGGCAGTTCCTCAAACCGACAGCCCGCCCCGACGGGTCCGTCGCCCTCGTGGCGATGGACATGGGTGTGCGCTCGGCGGCGGAGATCTCCCGCAGGATGGAACTGTCCGCACTGAAGAAACAGGGCCTCCTCGGTCCCTCGCGGACGCCGCTGGCCGAGGTGATCATGCGGACCTGGCGCTGCCCGGAGCCCCGCTGCACCCTCTACGACATCCGCAAGGGCGACCGGATCCTGCTGCCCCGTATGCGGCGCGGTGTTCCCACCTGCGAGCTGCACGGCACACCTCTGGAGGACGAGGGTCCGCGCCTGGGCACCACCCAGCTCAAGGCTGTCATCGACGGCACCTGCGTGGCCCGGTACACCCTCGACGAGGGCTCCGAAGCGCACGTCGGCCGGCTGCCGGAGCAGGTGGGCATCGCCCTGCACAGCCTGCTGTCCCCGCAGATCGCCCGGCAGGTCAGCCGCATGCATGTGGCCGTCTCCGCCCGGAGCGGCACCGTCCTGATCCGTGACATCAGCACCTACGGCACCCGAATGCGCCGGGCCGGCCGGCGCGGCGCGTTCGGCCCCTGGGAAAAGCTTCCCCCGCGGACCGACCGCCCCTTCCGCCCCGGCGACGAGGTCGAGCTCGCGCCCGGCGTCGTCCTCACCCGCAGTGGCCGACGCTTTCCCGCGGAACTCGCCGACGCCTGGCGGGCGGAAGCCGCCAGGGTCCCCGTGCCGCCCAGTGCCGCGGCGCCCACCCGCCGGGCCTGACCGCCGGGGCATCGGCCCGACGCCGAACCCGTCCGGCGCGTACTCCGCCGTTCGGAGGGCGCGCGCGAGAAGGGCCGCGATCGCACCCACCGTCCCAGGGCGGCGGAGACCGGCGTGTTCACGCCGCCCCGCGTGCCGCGGCCCGCACCCGCTCCACCCGCTCCACCCGCTCCACCCGCTCCACCGGCTCCTCGGCCGTACGGTCCGTAGGCACGGACCGACCGTGGCCCGGCGCGGGTACTCCGTCGGACGCCTGCCCCGCCGTCCGACACGATCCGGTGCGGCCGTGCGGTCGATGGCACGAACTGCCTCATCGCGGACAGCACCGTAGCGCCTGAGCTGTCGACCTCGTGGTGGCCGCTACGGCCGAGTTGCAAGGGCCGCCCCTCCTGCGCTGTGACCGGGACTTCAATCGCATCGCCGCCGTCACCGGACGGGCACTCCGGTGGTACGGCCCCGAAGCCGGTAAGCGAGCTGGGTTGAACGCTGTTACAAAGGGACGCCGGAACCGCTCCCGCAGTAGCCGTTCACACCGGGGCCCCAACAGGTCCAGGGCCTCTTCCCACCGGAAGCGGTTCGCTCCCCCGCCGGCCTCCGGCCTGTGGGGCTCGTAGGTGCCGATCACGACGTTCATCCCACACAGCACCCGCAGACTCCGCGCACAGGCGGGGTGGGCCGCCTGGGCGACGTTCGGACAGGGCAGCACGGCGACGGGCACCCCAGGCCGTAGGCCTCGCAGAGAATGCCCGGAGCAAGGGTGTCGGAGATGCCGGTGGCCCCCTTGTTGACCGTGTTGAAGGCTGCGGGGCGATGGCGTCGGCGGGCGGCAGCGGGCGTGCGCCAGGCGGAGCGGATCGGGTAGCCGGTCTGCTCCCGGACGGCCCCGGCGTCGAGGAGACTCAAACCCTGTGGGGTGGCGACGACCCCGACGTCCCAGCCCCGCTGCTGCGCAGCGGTGGTCATCCCGCCGACATCCGCGGCGACGCCGCACGCACAGACGACGACGTACGGAAAGGGCTTCTTGTCCACGGCTGTCGGATCGGTCACGCAGGTACTCCCAGTCGGCGACTGAACCGGTGCAGTCCGGGCAGGGTACGGCGCCGGTCGCGAGCCACCATGCCCGCGACCGGATCCCGGACGACGCACGTCCTGCGCGGCGCACGCCTCTGCGATCCGTAGAGCCCGGTAGCCGTCGGCCAGGCGTCCCAGCAGGCTGTACGCCCGGGCCACCTCCAGCCGCAGCGCGGTGATGAGCCGCCCGATGCCGCAGGTTGTTTCCGCATCGTACGGAGTAGTCCTGATTGCACCCGTCGAGTTCCGCGTCAAGCCTGGTCTCGTGGAAAACTTTTCCAACGTGACCGTAGAGCCACCGGACGACCGCGGGTTACGCCGAGTAAGAGCCGGCGAAGAGATAATCGGGAGCGCCTGGTCGCAGAAGGATCTGCGAAGAATTCTCCGGCGTCAGGGTTATCCGAAGGAGATGGATGTAGAGGACGGGACATTCATACGTTGGCGCGGGGGAGACAGCCGAACGTGGCCCGACCATTCAGTCAAGCGGTTCATCACAATCGTACTCATGATTGTGGGGCTCCTAGGATCCATGGCCCTACTCGTGGCCATCGGAATGCCCGACGCATTGGGAGGGCTGACCTTCGCAGGCAGGGTCACCGGATACCTTTTCGTAATCGCAGGCCTCATTCAGGGTTTGGCCGCGTTGGCGGTCCTCGATTACTGGGGAAAGCGACGCATGAGGTTCTCAGGCGCCGTAGTGCTGCTCGGAGCGCTCATCACCCTGACTACCGGCAGCCTCCTGATGCTCCTCTGGCTACAGGAAAGGGAGTACACTCCCTACCTGCTGGCATATTTCCCTCTTTGGTGTTGGTCACTGGGAGCCCTATGGCTGCTGGTTCGCGAAAAAACCTGGACGGGAGTTCCGCATCCCAAAAGTTTCGCGGCCGGCGTCACTGCCACGGTCATCGTGGCCAGCGCCAACCTAGCGTATTCCAGTATGTACCAACCGGCCTCTCGTCCAATGCTGGTCAAATTGGAAGCAAAATTCGGAGAACCCGCGACGGACTCCCGGAACTCATTCATAGAGATCCCCCTGACGCTGCGCGCACAAAACAAGGGAAAAGTTCCGGCTTACATCATTAGCGATGACTATTCGGTGTACGGCCATGAAGTCAAGCTCTCAAGAGCGAGTGACGGACTGAAAGACGTAAAGGAGGCGATGGAAGATGAATCGGACGCGGCAAGGTTTGCAAGTGGGCCGAGAACCGAGACAGTAACCGCAGGGCGCTTCCTGTCGCCCGGATTTCCGCTTGAATCCGGTGAAGAGTACACCGCGGAGAAACTGGTTCGGGTTCCCAAGGAAGCTGAATACGACGCACTGGAGGTTTATTTTTCGCTGTCCTTGATGAGGAAGGACAGAGGCAGGATAGACACATGGGAATTCCAATACCCTCACTTCTCGTGGGAAAAGAAAGAAGGTCGATTCTACTGTCCCCCCAGCGACTGCGAGGAAAGTCTTATCTACCACGGAAAAGTGCAGCACAATAACAATATTGTCAATGTGACGCGCCGCCCCAGGTACGTGACCGCATGGTGGTCGCTGACACCCGAGGACTCCGCCGCCTCCTTTTCCATATCCTCATTCCGCTTCCAGCCGAAGAGCCAAATCGACGAAAAGGAGAGCAGGCTGGAGGTGGACAGATACGGTGTCGTAAATTTTTACGCGGAAGCGATGACACCTTTTGCGGCTCTGACGGAACGCGGGAACTGATTGAAGCCGTGAAAAGGAAGTCAACATTGCCCAGCGTCGACATCTCGGCAGCAGTCGCTTCGGGACGAAGCGGTCATCACACAAGGTCTGCCCGCCATGCTTCCACCGGCGCGGCCGGCTCTGGTCGGCGGCATGGCGGCATGGCTGAGGCCGGTGGGAGTGCGTCAAGGCGTACGCGTGCGTGGTCGATCGGCACACCCGCCGTCGTGGCTGACTGTCGTCGGCCGAGGCTCAGACACTCCGGGTCCCAGCCCAGTCCGTGACGTCCAAGGCGAAGAGACCATGCCGTTCGCGTGCCAGATCGTGTGGGGGACCACGGGGAACAGCGGGGCCTGACCACGGGTGCGATCAGGGCTACAACACCGTTCCACCGCAGGTCAGCCCAGCAGCCTCCGTCAAGAGACCCAGGCTTCCCAAGCCGAGGGCGCGAGTTCGGTTCTCGTCACCCGCTCTTCTTCAAGCCCCAGGTCATCGGCCCGGGGCTTGCTCGTCGGGGTGCCGTTGCCGCGTTTCACAGGCGCTGCCGCACCCGGATCATCGGGCGCACGGAGAACACGAGCTCCTTGAGGCGCCAAGCCGCTCACCCCGCTGCACGGCACCGACCCTCGCTTTCACCGAGCGCTCGTCGTGGGAGGTCACATGTCCCTTGCGGGAGTGGGCGCTTGGCTGCGGAGGATGCTGGGTCAGAGCGGGAGATCGTCGGGGAGTACCCGGAACGCCTTGTGGTGGCCCAAGGGGCGTACGGCCCGGAAGTCGCGTCGGTCGAGGGTGAGGATCGCGTCCGCGTCGTAGTCGGCGGCGAGCGCCACGTTGACCGCGTCGGCGAGGTCGAGGTCCAGCGCACGGTAGCGGAGGCGGACGGACTGGGCGGCGCCCAGGTGGTCCTCCGTGATCTCCGGCATGACGACACGCCCCCGGCCCATCCAGCGCCGGAGGTCGTCGACCGCGCCGAGGGCGGCCTCCCTGCCGAGCTCGCGCGTGGCGACGTGATCCAGCTCGGCCAGCAGCAGCGGGGACATGACCAGGAGGCCGGCCGCCATGATCGCCTCGTTCGCCGCCCGGTGTTCCGACTGCCGCGCTCAGCCGCTCTGCGCCTCCCCGGACCCGCACACCGATCGGGATCTCACGGCTGGTGTCGGACGGAAGCCGAATCCGACGTGGTGCCGAGACGTGCAGGTCGCGCCTGTCCCCCGGTCGCGTTGAACGCCGACGCTCGAAGGCCAAGTGGCCGCGCCGGGAACAGCCGGTGCGTCCGGCGCGGTTGCACCGACCGAGGGGCCGGCGCCGGACCGCGGAAGCACTGAGGCCGCAAGGTCGTCCGCCCCACCAGGATCCGGGCTCCAGGATCGCGGCACGCCCGCCGCGTACTCGGGCCAGGACTCATATCCGCAGGAGGACTGTTTCATGACTGACCGGCCCTTGACGCTCATGGCAGTACACGCCCACCCCGACGACGAGGCCACCGGAACCGGAGGTGTCCTCGCGCGGTACGCGGCGGAAGGCATCCGCACGGTTCTCGTGACGTGTACCGACGGCGGTTGCGGTGACGGGCCGGGGGGTGTCAAGCCGGGCGAGCCCGGGCACGACCCGGCGGCGGTCGCCTCGATGCGTCGCCAGGAACTCGAAGCGAGCTGTGAGGTCCTGAAGGTCAGCGATCTGGAGATGCTGGACTATGCCGACTCCGGGATGGTGGGCTGGCCGAGCAACGACGCCCCCGGATCCTTCTGGCAGACCCCCGTGGAGGAAGGCGCGGCCCGACTCGCGGAACTCATGCGGCACTACCGACCTGATGTGGTCGTCACCTATGACGAGAACGGCTTCTACGGCCACCCCGACCACATCCAAGCCCACCGCATCACGATGGCGGCGCTGGAGACGACCGCGCTGACACCGAAGGTGTACTGGACCACGATGCCCCGCTCGGGGATGCGACGGTTCGGCGAGATCATGCGCGAGTTCCATCCGGACATGCCGGAGCCGGACCCTGCCGAGGCCGCCGCGATGGCCGAGATCGGCCTACCTGACGATGAGGTCACCACGTGGGTGGACACCACCGCGTTCAGCGGTCAGAAGTTCGACGCGTTGGCCGCGCATGCCAGTCAGGGCGAGAACATCTTCTTCCTCAAGATGGGAAAGGAGAGGTTCGGCGAGTTGATGGGCATGGAGACCTTCGTACGTGTCCAGGACGCCACCGGCGCGGCCCTGCCCGAGAACGATCTCTTCGCCGGACTGCGCTGATCCGCCCGTAGGACCGGCCGGGAAAGCGCATCGATCGCACGGCGCAGTCGGCCTCCGAGCGCTTCCGCACAGGTCCTGTGCGTGGCCGCCTTGGCCCGGTCCCCCTCGCCGTGCCCGATCGCAAAGACGCGAGGAGCCGGGACTTTCGGGGCCGGGACTCCCGGGGCCGGGACTCCCAGGGCCGGGACTCCCAGGGCCGGGACTTTCGGGGCCGGGACTCCCAGGGCCGGGGCGGCCTGACGCCGGGGCAGGGCCTGCTCCCCTCGGGCCTCCCCCTCGGGCCTCCGCGCGCGCCTCGGCAGCCGGCCGTTGCCGGCCTTCAGCACATACGCCCCAGCATCTCCCGTAGTCGTCGGGCGTCCCGGAGCCGCTGCTCGTACGTCGCGCCCAGCACGAGCAGCAGCAGTCCGGCGAGCGCGGGCGGCAGCCAGCGGGGGAGCGCGCCCGCCAACGGCGCGAGGCAGGGGGCGAGTTCGTGCAGTGCGACCAGCACGAGCACGCTCCCGCCGAGGACGAGCGGCGCCTGGAGCCGGTGGCGGGCGCCCCACAGGGTGAGGACGAGGGCCGCCGCGCCGAGCAGCAGGGGGCGCGGCCAGTCCACGTCGGCCCACGCCGCGAACAGGCTCGGCACGAGCGTCACCGAGAGCCCGGGACCGTATGCCGTCCACGACGAGGCCTCGGGATCCCGGTGGCGCCGGAGGAGGCCCACGGCCAGCGCCGGGACGGTCACCGGCAGGGTGTACGCCTCCGGGGCGCCCACGTCCCACGAGCCGAGCCGCACCCAGGTGGCCGACACGAAGAGCGCGGCGGCCGCGTACCCGGCCTGCCGGCGGTCCGCGCGCACGGCGGTGCCCGCGACGATCACCCCGCACAGGGCCAGGACGAGGGCCAGCACGGGTGCGTCGGTGACGGCCAGCCCGATGGCCAGGAGCCCCACGACGGCGCCCGTGACGTCGACCGGGACCGGGGTCCGCGGGATCCGCGGCGCGAGCAGGGCCGCGGCGGCCGGGACGATCAGGACCAGCAGCGCCGTGTGCGCGGGCGGCCGGCCCGCGGCGGCGCCCACCGCGCACGCCAGACCCGCCGCACCGGCCAGGGACGCGCTCGCGCAGACGGCGGTCAGACGCCGGTGCGCGGCGGCGACCGCGAAGACCGCCGTCAGCGCGGCGAGCACGGCGAGGGTCGTGCCCCGGGAGGCGAGCGAGAGGAACGCGAGGCCGGACGCGGTGAGCAGCGAGAGGACGACCGCGGTGAGGGACGCCGGCGTCCGACGCGCGTACGCCGCCGCGGCCAGCGCCGCCACAGCCGTCAGCCCCTGCGCGAACAGCCCTGCCGTGTAGGGGAGTCGCCATGCGGCCGGGAGGACGAGCGCGCTCGCCCAGACCAGGGCCACGGCACCGGCCGCGGCGGGGGCGCGCCAGGCCGTGGTGGCGCGGGCCGTCCCGGCCAGAACCGCGGCGGCGACCGCGAGCACCAACGGCGCGACCGCCGCGTCCGCCGGCCAGGGCGCCTGGACCGTCACCGCGGCCCGCAGGTCCGCCGGCGCCCCGGACCAGACCCGTCCCGTCCATCCGACCGGCCCCAGCAGCGCCACGACGACCAGGGGCAGCGCCCACGCCACCGCCAGGGTCTGGACAGCGGCCGACGCCCGGGCGACACCGCGCCGCACGGGTCCGGGGAGCGGATCACGGACGGCCGCCAGCAGCCCGACCCCGCAGACCAGATAGCCGGGCACCGTCCACACCCCGGGCAGCGACGCGCGCGGGACTCCGCCGAGCGCCGCGACCAGGAGCAGCCCGCCGGTCACCGCGGCGCCGGTGGCAAGGCCCGGCCGCGGGACGCGCCATGCGGCGTACAGCGCGATCGCCGCCGCGAGGGCGAGGAGCGCCGTCGCACGGGCTACGGCGCCCGAGCCGACGGCCCCCCAGGAGAGCACGCAGGCCAGCGCCGCGCCCCAGCCGCCCGCCCCGTACGCGCCGACGGCGGCGGCGACGCGCGGGGGCCTCGCGGAGGTCCGGAGCGCGACGGCCGTGTCGAACGCGGCCGTCAGCAACAGTGCGGCCGTGACCGCGTACGGGCCCGCGCCGGCTGCCACCGCCCACAGCAGCAGGGGGAACTGGGCGGCGGCCAGTGCGGCGGGGAAGGGGATGCGCAGCGAACCGAGCCCCCTGCCGTACCCCCACCACGCCCCGGCCAGGACCGCCGCCGCGACGGCCGTGTATCCCGTGCCGTCGAAGGCCGTCAGCGCGGCCTCGTGCAGCGCGTACGCGTCGAGCGCCGTCAGTGCCAGGCCGAGGCCCGCCAGCGCCTCCGCCGTCGAGCGCAGCCCGCGCTTCAGCAGGGGCACGGGGGCGCCGAGCACCGCCGCGGTCACCGTGGCGAGCACCACGGACCGCCCGGCGATCCCCAGATGTCCCCAGCTGACCAGGGTGAACACCATCGCGGCGACGGTCAGCAGGACGCCGCCGAGGACGAGGAGCACGTTCTGCACACGGGGCGCGGTGGTCTCGGGCCGCCGCGGCGCCGGCGGCGCGGGCGGGAGGGCCGACTGGAGGAGACCGATCAGCTGGGCACGGCGGGCCAGCAACTGGGCGCGGCGGGCGTCGAGTCGCCACAGCTCCGCGTCGAGGATCCGCAGCTCCTCGGCCGGTGGTGGTAGGTGGGCCATACCGTGGAGTGTGGTGCGCGTCACGCCGCGGAGCATGGGTGGGCGTACTCAGGTCCGTACTCAGATCCCGCAGCTCCCGCGCGGCGAAGGTCCCGGCCCGCGGGTTGGACGCGCGGGCCGGGGCGGACTACTTGGTGAAGGTGAAGTACTTCCAGGCGCCGTGCGTCGTGGAGTTGACGGTGTCGCCGGAGGAGCCGTTGACGTACGACGAGCGCATGCGGGCGCGGATGCCGGACTCGCCCGGTGCCTCCAGGCGCACGGCCGACTTGCCGTTGGTGCCGAGGGCGAAGTACTCGGACGTGGTGTCGTACCACTTGCCCTGGTAGTGGACCTGGAGCTGGAAGCGCTGCTTGCGGCCCTTGTGGTAGTTCATGGTGGTGGTGAACACCGGATCGGTGTTCTTGCGGAAGTAGTGGTACGTCGTGGAGCCGATCTTGCCCGTCCTGTAGTGCTTGGAGACGGCGGTGGAGACCTTCACCCGGGCGTACCCCGTGGACTTCACGGTCTTCGAGGCGTAGCGGGCGTCGCCGGTGAAGACCGCGGAGACGGCGGTGTCGCGGGTCATGGTGACGGTCGCCGACAGGTCGCCCTCGGAGTTGACCTTGCCCGTCTTCAGCAGCTTCTTCGGCTTGTCGGAGCCGAAGGGGTCCGCGTAGATCGAGACGGTGCGGTTCTTGTACGTCGTGCCGAGGTGCGCGGTGAAGGTGACCTTCTTGCCGTACGAGTACAGCTTGCCGTTGTTGTTCAGGCTCAGCGCGGTCGCCTTGCGGGAGACGTCCACCGCGTCCGAGCCGGAGGCCGGGGCGTGCGTGGCGTCGCCCGCGTAGAAGACCTTGTAGGTGACCTTGCCGCCGGCGGGCGGTGTGTCCGTGAAGGAGAAGCCGCCGTCCGCCTTCGTCCTGACGGCGGCCAGCGCCTTGCCCTTCGGCGACTCGACGTCCGTACGGGTCACCTTCAGACCGGTGCCGGAGGGGAGGGGCGTCCTGGAGGTCAGCCTGCCGGTGACGGTGAGCTTCCTGGCCCGTTCCGACTTGGCGGGGGCCGACACCTTGAGGGCGGGCGGTTCCTTGGTGGGGTCGGTCAGGGCACGCAGGGTGCGGGTGCCGTAGGTGTTCACGGAGACGGCGAAGACCCGGCTCGAGTCCGGCGCCCAGGCGAGCGCTCCGTCCACGAGGGTGTCGGCGCCGCTGCTGTTGCCGGTGTTGGGGAAGTCGTACTCCCGCACCGGGACCGGGTCACCGGGCCGGTGGATGTGGACGTCGGGGTCGTACCAGGAGAAGCTGCCGCCCGCGACGCTGCCGTCGGGAGCGACCCGCACGGCGTTCGGGTAGGCGTCGACGGGGTAGCCCGACTCCTCGGTGAGGTCGGCGGTCGAGTAGGAGCCGAGGCCGTAGCCGTACTCCGGGTCGCCCCACGAGGTGAGGACCCGCTTGCCGTCGGGCGTCAGGTCCAGCTGCTTCACGGCGGTGTCCATGGAGCCCTTGACCCGCAGTGCGGCCCCGTCGGCCGAGACGTCGTAGACGGCGAGGTCACCGCCGTTGCCGGCCACCAGGACGCCCGGGACGGCCGGGTCGGACGCCAGGAACATCCCGAAGGCACCGTAGAAGTCGACGTCGCCCCGCTGGGCGAGGCGGACGACGGGTTCGGGGCCGGAGATGTCCAGCGAGCCGAAGTCCGTGCCGTGGGCGAACCAGATCCGGCCGTCCACCACCTCCAGGTCGCCGGGAGCCACGCCCACCGGGTAGCTCGCGGTCCGGGTGTACGTGCTCGTCTCCACCGAGACGATCCGGTTGCCGTTCTTCACGGCCGCGTACACCTGCCCGGAGTCGGCGGACAGCGCCAGGCCGGTCACGCCGGAAAGGCCGGTCAGTGTCGCCTTCACGGTGCCGCTGTAGTCGGTGACGACGATCGTGCCGCCGGTCGGATCGGAGACGTAGACCCGCTGGTGGACGCCGTCGACGACCATGTCGCCGACCGACTTCACCGGAAGGGCCTTCGCGGAGTCGGCCGATGCCGGACCCGCCGCGCCCCCTACCAGGGCCGCGGAACCGAGGACGACCGCGAGTGCCGTCGCGGTCGCGATGCTGCGCCTGCGCACAGTGATGTGAACCCCCACAGAAGAATCCCGGTGTGCACCGGACGAAAACGAACGGCCGCGCGTTCCCCCTCACCCGAAGACTGGTGTTCGAACGCTGCCGGAGACGCAGCGTATGGCATGCGGGTGACAACTGAGGAACGTATTAAGGCGACTTGGCGAGACGGGCCGGCGGGCACGCCGTGGGTGTCGCACTCGTCCGGTCGGTGTGCGGCGTGCCACGGCACGTCAGCGGGCCGGCAGGTCGACGCGGCGGACGCCCTCTCCCGGTGACCGACCGCCCCGGCGTCCCACGACACAGCCGCCGTCCGGCCGCACCGGGCGTCCCGCCTCCCCCCGGGGGGCGCGGTGCGGCCGGCGGCATCCCCGGCAGGCGCGGTGCGCGTCAGGGCCGTACGGCAGGCCCGGTGCGCGTCAGGGCCGTACGGCAGGCACGGTGCGCGTCAGGGCCGTACGGCAGGCGCGGTGCGCGTCAGGGCCGTACGGCAGGCACGGGCGCCCTCGGTTCCCCGGCGGGGAGCGCGGGTCCGATTCGCGTCGCCCGCCGGCGGTGTCGGAAGCCCCGGACTGTCGGTCCGGGGCTTCCTCGCCGTCAGCGGGTCTGTGCCCACACCGCCAGCAGACCCACCACGGCCGTGCCCGCTCCGTAGCACGCGCCCCGGAGGAACTGGTCGGCCGCGATGCGACGGCGGCGTGAGATCCACCGCGCGGCCTCACATGTCGCCCGGCCGCAGCGCGCCCCCGCGGCGGACAGCCGTCGTCCGGTGACCCCCCGCCGGCCCGGGGGTGCCGCTTCCTCCGTGGAGCACCCTGACCGGGCGCGCCGTACTTTCATGGCGGTTGCACCTGCCTTCCTCGGTGTGGTGGTTCTCCCCGGGCAGCCGGGCACGGTCGCTCGGGTCGCGCCGGCCCGAGCGGCTGCGGTCGGGGTTCTGGCGGGGTACGCGGGAGAGCCGGGGTCACCGTCCGGCGAGGGCCGGGATCGGGTGGGCGGCCTGCGCGGGGCGGAGCAGCCGGAAGGTGACCCGGCCGTCGGCGTCGACGCGGGCGCCGTGCACGGCGGGTTCGGGCAGGCTGTTGTAGTGGAAGGGCGTGGAGAAGTAGTAGGCGCCGGTGTCCGGGACGACGACGAGGTCGCCGACGTCGAGGAGGGGCAGCGCCCGGTCGCGGGCCAGCAGGTCGCCGGCGAAGCAGCACGGGCCCGCGACGTCCTGCCGTACGGGCCGGCCGTGCTTGGCCCGGCCGCTGGGGTCGTGGGCCTCGATCCGCAGGGGCCACGCGTCGGGGGCGAACACCGTCCGCGTGGCGACCTGTGCTCCGGCGTGGGTGATCGCTATGGGACGCCCGCCGACGGTCTTGGTGTACTCGACGTACGCGGCGGTGAACCCGTTCTTGGCCAGCACGGAGCGGCCGAACTCGGTGACGATCTCGTACGCGCCCGAGAACAGGGCCGGCGCGTGTGCGCGCAGGTGGTCCACGTAGGTGTCGAAGCCGGGCGTCGTCTCGTCGTCGGCGAAATTGACCGGCAGTCCGCCCCCGATGTCGATGCCGGTGACCTGCCGGTGGCCGAGGTGGGCGTTGATCTCCTCGGCGAACTCCACCGCCTTCGCGATGCCCCGGGCGATCAGGTCCAGGGGGCAGCCCTGCGAGCCGACGTGCGTGTGCACCCGGGTGAGCCAGGGGCGGTCCCGGTACGCCTGGAGCAGTCGTCGCCGGTTGCCCTCGTCCTCCAGGGGAATGCCGAACTTCGAGGTCGCGGTGGCGGTGCTCATGGCGGTGATCGAGCCGGCGCCGACCTGGGGGTTGACGCGCACGCCGATCCGCGAGCCGGAACGGCGGACCGCCAGGATCTCGTCCAGCCGCGCCAGTTCCTGGAAGCTGTCCGCGTTCACCGCGACCCCCAGGCTCAGGGCCCGGGCCAGTTCGGCCCGCGTCTTGGCGGGGGAGTCGAACACGATGTGCGCGGGTTCGAAGCCCGCCTCCAGCGCCCGGGCGAGTTCGCCCGCGCTGGCGACCTCGCAGCCCATGCCGCTCAGGCGCAGTTCCTCGAGTACGGGAACCAGGCAGTTCGCCTTGGCCGCGAACGCGTGCAGGACCCGGAGGGAGTCGGGGAACGCGCTCCGCAGGGACGTGACGGTCTCGTTGACGCCGTCGAGGTCGACGAACCCGGCCAGTACGGCCGTCTCGGGTTCCAGGAGTCCCTGCTGTACGGCTGCCCGCAGAATCCGCTCACGCCGGTCGGCCTTGCCGGAACCACTCATCGTGCACCCTCCCTGAACCGGGGTCTCACCGCCCCACGATCGCCGTGGGGCGGACCACCAGACTCCCGTCGCGGCGGTACGGGCGTCTTCGTCGGGAGTCCCGGTGTTCCGCCGCGCGGTTCTCACCGCGGAGCGAAACCGCGGGCGTGGCGCGGCCGCCTTCGTGCCCGGGCACGAAGGAACCGTCCCTTCCTCGTGGCGGCGCCCGAGCGCTCACGCCTCCCGGCCCCCGCGTTCGAGGAGGCGCAGCTGCAGCTGGGCGAGGAGCCGGGCGTCCGGACTGCGGAGGTCGAGCCCGGACACCTCGGTGATCCGGCTGATCCGGTGCCTCAGGCTGTTCGCGTGCACCCCCAGCTCCCGGGCGGTGTCCGGTACATGGCCGAAGTGGTCCAGGTACACCCGCAGGGTCCGCACCAGGGTGCCCCCGCCGTTCCCGGCGTCGAACGCCACCAGGCGTGCCACCGGTGTCTCCGGCGCCGGGTCCGGTCCCGTCAGCGTGTCCAGCATCTGGTTCAGGGCGATCGACTCGGCCACCTCGTCCGCGGAGGCGACGGTGCGGTGCTCTCCCGGCGAGAGCAGGGCCCTCAGTGCCAGGTCCGCCGACCGGCGGGACCCGGGCAGGGCCGCCAGGGTGTCGGCCACCGTGCCCAGACCGACCCTCGTCTCCGGCCCGAACGCGTCGGCCACCTGCCGCGCCAGTGACCTCCCCAGGCGTGCGACCTGTTCGACGGCCCGCCGCACGTCCTGGTGCAGCGCGCCCACCAGGACCAGGGCCCCCTGGTCGACCGGCACCACCACGGACGTGAGGCCGTTCGCGCCGCAGCACACGGACAGCAGGGCGCACAGCCTTCCGGTCTCCTCCCCCTTGCAGGAGGCTCCGGGACGTACCGCCAGGACCGCGCAGTGCCCGTGCGCCGGTATCCCGGTGCGTTCGGTCAGTACCTCGGCGGATCCCCGTCCGTCGAGCAGCGCGCGGGCCGTGTCCTCGACCAGCCGGGCGTGCGTGCGGTGCGACCGGTGGTGCAGCAGGTGTGCGGCGGCCGCCCGCGCCGCCGACCGCAGGGTGTCGGAGGCGTGCGGCGGGAGGTCACCGCCCGCGGCCGCCACCCAGATCGATCCCAGGATCTCCCCGCCCGCCCGGACCGCCACCACCAGGCGTTCGGGATTCTCCCCGTGCGCCGGCCGGTGGATGACGTCCCCCGAGCCCCACAACGCCTGGAAGAACCCGGCCTCCCGCATGGCGGCCACGCGCCACTCCGGCACCCGGCGGCCGAGGATCGTCAGCCGGCGCAACTCGTCCACGTCCTCCTTCGTGGACGAGTACGCCAGGACCCGGGACTCCACGTCCTCGATCGTCACCGCGCCGCCCACCAGGACCGCCACCGCGTCGGCCAGCCCGTTCAGGTCGCCCGGCAGCACGGCCGCCACCGCCGGGTCGGCGGGGACCCCGGACAGGACCAGACCGGCCCGCAGCGCGCCGACCAGCTCGGTCCAGCCGCACCACGCCGTCCGGAAGAGCACCGCCGTACCGGCGTCCTCGACGGCCGCCCGCAGCGCCTCCGGGGGCCGCCCCGACCTCCCCGGCCCGAAGACCACCGCGGCCGCGCCCGATCCGGCGGCCTCGCGCACGACGTCGACGGCGGCGGCCGCGTGCGGATCGACGCCCACGGCCAGCACCACCTGCCCCCGGGGCGGCCCCGCCTCCAGCGGGTCCAGCACGGTCACTCCCTCGACCACGACCCCCAGGCCGCGGGGAGCCGTGTACGGTTCCAGCGCACCGGCCCCCATGACCGACAGCAGGCTCTCCAGCGTCGGTCCCGCCGCGGTGCCGTCCCCCTGCCCGGCCGTCTCGTTCAGCGCCATCCGGCCCCCCACTTCGGTGCGTCACGTGACGGTGAGTGTAGAAGGCCTCACAGGAACGGGTGAGGCGTATGCCCGGAAGCGGTCGGCCGGCCTGCCGCCGCGCGGTCAGGCGGGGGGCCGTGGCCGGAAGGCCGGTTCCGGTCCTGGGCGGGGGCCGTCCTGGGCGGGGGCCGTCCTGGGCGGGGGCCGTCCTGGGCGGGGGGCCGTCCTGGGCGGGGGGCCGTCCTGGGCGGGGGGCCGTCCTGGGCGGGGGGCCGTCCGGTGGTCAGCCGGAGGGCTCCCACGGGGTCGGTGCTTCCGGCTGCTCCTGCGGAGGGGACACGGCGGGGCACGCGTGGTCCGACTGCGTCATCGCCCATCCGTCCCCGGACACACGGAGGCTGCTGGGCGCGGCGGAGCGGCGCGCGGTGTCGCCGTCGGCTTCCGCGTCGGCGCGGGGGACGGCGGTGAGGGCCGGCGAAGCCGCGTGGTTCACCGTGCACGTCAGCTGGAGCATGGCCCGACGGCTCAGCGGAGCCGTCTCACCGGGGAGCCGGACGGAGAGGATGCCGTCGTCGGCGATCGCCACCCGTGGCGCGTCCGTCAGGCGGGGCAGCTCCGTGGTGGCCGCCGGGGCCTCGTTCGCGGCCGACGCCTCGAACAGCAGGCGTACGACGGCCTCGAGGTCCCCGGCGTCGTCGATCCGGTGGGGACGGGGCATCAACTCCCCGTCGCGCAGGAAGAAGAGGGAGATGGTGGCGGGCGTCGGGGGTGGTGTCGGACTGGGGGAGACCATGCCGCTCGCCGGCGCACCGGCCTCGATGACACCGGACGGGGGGACTCCGCACGCCGTGAGCGCGACCGCGGCCGTGAGCCCGGACAGCAGCGCTGCCGTCCGTGAGCCCCTCACCGGGTGCCCCCGTCGGCCTCGGTGCCGGTGTCGTCGCGGTGCAGCGGGAGTTCGACCGTGAACACCGCGCCGCCCCGGGGCAGGTTCGCCGCCCGGATGCGCCCCCCGTGCAGGCGCACGTTCTCCGCCGTGATGGCCAGACCCAGCCCGCTGCTCTCGCTCCTGGCCCGTGAGGTGCTCGCCTTGTAGAACCGCTCGAAGATGTGCGGCATGGCCTCCTCGGCGATCCCCGGTCCGTTGTCGGTCACCTCGATGACGGCCCACGCCATGCCCGCCCCGTCCACCCGTACCCCCATGGTCAGCCGCACGGGCGGCTCTCCGTGCCGCAGCGCGTTGCCGATCAGATTGGCCGTCACCACGTCGAGTCTGCGCGGATCAACGCGCGCGCGGAGCTCACCCGGTCCGGGCAGCCGGGTCTCCACCTGCTCCTGCCGCCACCGGGAGGCGACGGTGCGCCGTACGGACTCGGCCAGGTCGATCTCGTCCCGGTTGAGTTCGGCCGCCCCCGCGTCGAAACGGGAGATCTCCATCAGGTCGTTCACCAGTCCGCTCAGCCGGTTCGTTCCCTCGCTGATGAGCCGCAGCGCCTCACCGGTCTCCCCTTCCCCCTCCAGGTCCAGCACGTCGGTGACCGCCGACATCGCCGCCAGCGGCGTGCGCAGCTCGTGGGAGACGTCCGCCACGAAGCGGCGCCCCCGGGCCTCCAGGCGACGCAGCTCCCTTACGGTCCGCTCCAGTTCGGCCGCCGTCTCGTTGAAGGACTGGGAGAGATCGGCCAGTTCGTCGGAACCGGTGACGTCCAGCCGTACGTCGAGGTGCCCCGCGGCCATCCGGCGCGTCGCCCGGCGCAGCGCCCGTACGGGTCGCAGTACGCCGCTCGCGGCGAGCAGCGCCAGGACGACGGCGAGGCACAGGGCCACCAGGGTGGCCCGCTCGATGCCGCTGACCATGGCCTCGACGTACCCCTCCTCGGTGGTCTGCGGGACCTCCAGGTACATCACGAGCCCGGAGAGCCTGGGCTCCGTGGCCTCGCCGCCCTCGCCCGAGGTGTACGTGACGGGCATGCCGACGACGAGACGAGGACGCCCGTCGACGTTCATCCGCTGGAACACCGCGACACGTCGGTCCCGGACGGACCGGAGCATTTCGGGGCTCGGCTCGGTGAAACCGGCGCTCGGCGCGTAGGCGCGGTGGCCGTCGTACGTGGCCATGACCTTCCAGCCCGACGAACGGTTCGCGTACAGCACCTGGTCCACCGCGGACTGGAGGTCCGCCGGGTTCGGGGCGAAGGGGATGGAGGGCGCGACGGCGTCGACGCTCGTACGGAACCGGTTGATGACGGAGTCCTGGCTCTGCTGGAGCACCCCCGTGCGCGCCTCGCGGAAGGCGAGGGCCCCGGTGCCCAGGGAGCTGGCCACGGCCACCAGGACGAAGGACGTCAGCAGGCGGGGGCGCAGGCCACGAAGGGGGAGCGGGACGCGCGCCAGGGCCGCCCGGAGGAACCGCCGGGGACCGGCACCCGGTACGGCCGCGGGGGGCTCTTCAGCCGTGGGGACCTCGGGTGCGGTTCTCCGCTCCCCGGCGGTCCTCCGTGTCCGTACGGTCCTCCGCGTCCGCGCGGACGTCCGGTCGCTCATGAGGTGCCGAAGCGGTAGCCGAATCCGCGTACGGTCTGCACGTAACGGGGATTCCTGCCCTCTCCGAGCTTGTTGCGCAGTCGCTTCACACAGGCGTCCACGAGCCGTATGTCGCCGTGGTAGCTGTGTTCCCAGACCGCTTCCAGCAGCTGCTGACGGCTGAACACCTGGCCGGGCGAGGCCGACAGGGTCAGCAGCAGCCGCAGTTCGGAGGGGGCGAGGGTGACGGGTTCGCCGCGGTGCGTCACCACGAGCCCGGCACGGTCGACGACCAGCTCGCCGTGCGTCTCCGCCCGGGGACGGGTACCGTCCGGCAGCGACGCGTCCTGTCTGCGCAGTACGGCCCGTATCCGCGCGTCGAGCACCCTGGCCTGCACGGGCTTCACCACGTAGTCGTCCGCACCGGTCTCCAGTCCCACGACCACGTCGACGTCGTCTCCCCGGGCCGTCACCATGATGATCGGCACCTGGTCGCGGTCCCTGATCCGGCGGCACACATCCAGGCCGGACATGCCGGGCAGCATGAGATCGAGCACGACGACGTCCGGCCGGAAGGGGAGGAGCTGTTCCAGCCCTTCCTCCCCCGTTTCCACGGCGAGGACCTCATGCCCCTGATGCCGCAGACCCAGTTGGACGGCCCTGCGGACATCTAGGTCGTCTTCGACGATCAGGACCCGTGGCATTGCGGCAGTGTAGGCAGACCGGACGGGATGACCGTCCCGAGGAAGGCCCCTCTCCGACCGCCGTTACACAACGATCACACGGGCCGGGGAACGCGGGCGTCGTTATCCTTCCGTGACAGTGCCGGCTCATCGCGATCATCTGGGATCACCAGATTGATCTGTCATGCATTCGGCACGACAGCGGCAGTCCGCACCCCCCACCGGCAGCACCGCGGCCGGTCACCGCGCCGGTCGCCGGCGCCGGTCCTCCCGTCGCCGGGGACGGCCGCGCCGCCGGGGCCGGAGCCTGCTGATCGGCCTGCTGGTGGCCGCCGGCCTGCTGGGTTCGGCGGCGTACCTCCTGGGAAGCGGGCGGAGCGACGCGTCGAGCGGTGCGCCGCACCCGCGGAGCACGCACGTCACCCCCACTCCCACGCCGTCCCCCTCCGCCTCCCCTTCCTCCTCCCCCTCTCCCTCTCCCTCTCCCTCCGCGAGCCGGACCGAGATCGACGTCCCTCCGACGGGCAGCGGGACGTTCGTCACCGCGCAGGCCGGTGGGGAGACGGTGGGCAGCGGTTCCCGCCCGGTGCGCTACGTCGTGGAGGTCGAGACCGGCCTCGACATCTCGCCGTCCCAGGCGGCGAACGAGATCGCCGACATACTCGCCGCCCCGCGGGGCTGGACCCACGACCCGGACAACGCGTTCCAGCTGGTGGGCGCGGGATCGCCGCACGACATCACGATAAGGATCGCGACACCGGCGACGGCGGACGCCCTGTGCTGGGCGGGCATCCAGCAGGACACCGGAGGCGAGTACAACTGCGAGGTCCCCGGAGGGGTGGTGGTGAACCTCAAGCGCTGGGTCAAGGGCTCGCCCACCTTCGACGGGCCGATCCACGACTACCGGGCGCTGATCATCAACCACGAGATGGGGCACTTCCTCGGTCACGGGCACGTGACCTGCGGGGGCGCCGGGCGACTGGCCCCCGTGATGATGCAGCAGATCAAGGGCCTGCACGGCTGCGTCGCCAACGCCTGGCCCTACGACGAGAACGGTGACTTCGTCACCGGGCCGCCCGTATGACCGGCGCCGGTCCCGAGGCCGGCCGTCACGGCGGACGGCCGTCACAGCTCGGTCATGTACCGAACCCGGGGCCATGAACTGCCGGCACCACTGTCAACTGCCTGGCCCTGAAGGGGCAGGCTTGCGGGCAGAGTGGGACATGAAGTCCCGCTGTGGTCCCCCGCGTCCGGACCGGCCAGGCCGTTCCGGGGCGATTGACCGCGCCCCGCTGCCACGCGGCATCGGCCCGATGGGCGATGTTGCGGGAGCCCTTGTGATCCGCGTGACGTCACCGCAGCCGCGTGGCGCCCCCCGGGTTCCCCGCCGGGCAGCGGCGGCGAGCGGCGCCGTGAGCGACGTGCGCGGTCCGGCCGTGGGCCCCGGACGCCGCACGGCGGGTCCGGTGGGTTCAGCCGCCGGGCGTCTGCCCCCGGTGCGGCGTCCGGGGTGACTTCGCGGCCTCGACGGCCTCCGCCTTGGCGTCGCTCACCGCGGCGGCGGCCTGCCTCTCGGCCTCGTGGGCGGCCGCGGCGGCGTCGAGCTCCGGAGGCCGGCCTTCGGCCGGGGTGGCGTCGGCGGTGGCTGCCTCCTCCGGTCGCGCGGTTCGGGGAGGACCCTCCGCCGGCTGGTCACCGAACGCCCGGGTGACGGTCCGGACCGCCTCGGTCAGCTCCCCCGGGATCACCCAGAACGTGTTGTTGTCGCTGCTCGCCAGGTGCGGGAGCGTCTCGAGGTACTTGTAGGCCAGGACCTTCGGATCGGCGTTGTTGCGATGGACGGCCTGGAAGACGAGCTCCACCGCCTTCGCCTCGCCGTCCGCCCGCAGGATCATGGCTTGTTGCGTGCCCTGCGCCTCCAGGATGTCCTTCTGCTTCGTGCCCTCCGCGGTGAGGATCTTGGCCTGCCG
This sequence comes from Streptomyces sp. NPDC051740, assembly GCF_044453165.1. Classification (NCBI taxonomy): domain Bacteria; kingdom Bacillati; phylum Actinomycetota; class Actinomycetes; order Kitasatosporales; family Streptomycetaceae; genus Streptomyces; species Streptomyces sp. NPDC051740. The sequence goes on from NZ_JBITCL010000005.1 coordinate 91,035, forward strand.
CTCCCCTTCGGCGTGCAGGATGGCCGCGCGCTTGTCACGCTCGGCCCGCATCTGCTTCTCCATCGCCTCCTTGATGGTGGCCGGTGGGTCGATGGCCTTGATCTCGACGCGGTTGACCCGGATGCCCCACTTGCCGGTGGCGTCGTCGAGGACGGCGCGGAGCCGGGAGTTGATCTCCTCACGCGAGGTGAGGGTCTCCTCCAGGTCCATGCTGCCGATGACGTTCCGCAGCGTGGTCACGGTGAGCTGGTCGATCGCCTGCAGGTAGTCGGCGACCTCGTAGGCCGCCGACCGCGGGTCGGTGATCTGGTAGTACAGCACGGTGTCGATGTTCACCACGAGGTTGTCCTCGGTGATCACCGGCCTTGGGTCGGACGAGTAGACCTGCTCGCGCACGTCGAGTCTGGTGTTGACGCGGTCCGCCACCGGCAGGACCAGGTTCAGGCCGGGCTGCAGCGTCCGGCGGTACCGGCCGAACCGCTCGATGTTGTAGCGGCGCGCCTGCGGGACGATCCGCACGGCGGAGGCCATGAGGAAGACGACGACGACGACCGCCACGAGGGTGAGGACGACAACTGGATCCACAGTGCCTCCGTTGCTGTGTGTTCAGCCGTTCACGGAAGGAGTTCGCGGGGGTAGACGAGGGCCGTGGCGCCTTCGATCTCCATGACGTCCACCAGCGCGCCCACCGGGATCACGAGGCTTTCGTCGTAGGCGCGGGCGGACCACTCCTCGCCGGACAGTTTGACCAGGCCGCGGGTCGCGGTGACCTCCTGCACGACCTCGGCCCGCTTGCCGATCAGCGCGTCACTGCCCTCGTGCATGAGGGGTTGCTGTGCCATGTGGCGCAGCGCGACGGGGCGGACGAGGAGGAGGCCCGCCGCCGCTGCCGCCACCAGGGCCAGGAGCTGGCCGAGAAGGCCGATTCCCGCACCGGCGACCACGGCGGCGACCAACGCGGCGCCCGCCAGCAGCCCGAGGACGAGTGTCAGGGTGAAGAACTCGGCGACACCCAGTGCCGCGGCGGCGAGCAGCCATACGAACCACGGCATCGCGTCCGCCCTCCTTCAGGGGCCCTGTCCACCAAGCTACCGCCCGGACCGCCGGACGGAACAGACACGGCACCCGTGGTTCCCGGCCGTCGGGCGCCCGCCCGGCCCCCGGTGAGGGGGCCGGGGGCCGGGCAGGGCCCGTGCACGATCACATCCGTACGCGGCGGGACCTGGCGGACCCCGGCCGGCGGGCGATCCGTACGGTCTCCTCGTCGCCCGGGTCCCCGGCCGGGGGTCGAGATCGCCGGGCCGCGAGGGCCGGGCCGCGAGGGCCGGGGCGCGAGGGCCGGGGCGCGAGGGCCGGGGCGCGACGCCTTACGCCGAAGGCCCCCGTCCCTCCTCGACCAGTTCCCACGCCCGGGCGAACAACTCCGGCAGGGTACGAGTGGGGAGGGGGAGCGGGTTCTCCAGCCGGCCGTTGTAGGAGCGTTTCACGCCGAGCAGTTCCGCCTTCCACGCCTCCATGGGCTGGTAGGGCTTCCTGGCGTGGATCCACTCGCCCGGCAGGAAGAGCCCGCGGCCCGCACGCGCGCGTCTGTCCTCGACGGCCAGGCCGTGCTCGGCCAGCACGGCGGCGGCCTTCTGGTGCCGGGCGGGCTTCCAGCCGTTCCACGTACGGATGTCGCGGTCGCCCGGCGCGTACAGGGTCAGCAGTTGCAGGTAGAGCGCCGCCGCGTCCTCGTCGATGCCGAGTCCGCCGGCGACCCGGCCCAGTACGTCGGGCGCGGAGAGCGCCGGGTTCGTCTCGTACGTCCCCGGGGGCAGCGAGGAGTCCCCGAGCCGCTCGACGATACGCGCGCAGACCGGTCCGCGCAGCCACTCGACCAGCCCGAGGTCGAGGTCGTAGGGGGAGTCCGACCATGCCTCCCGCAGCGTCCGGGAGCGCTCGTCGTCGCCGTAGAACGCCGGGCGGAAGTACAGCTTGGGCCGGGACCGCACGCCTCTGCGGTCGACGACGCCGTCCACGACCACGGTCAGTCCGTCGTCGGCGCTCGCGACGTCCAGTGGCTCCGGGCCCGCGTAGGGACGCGAGCCGAACCTGTCGCGCACATCGGCGACCCCGTCTCCCACCACGTGGCTGAGGTTCCCGGCGTCCAGCAGCAGGCCCGGGTGGTTCAGCCGCTCCCGCAGCGCCCGTACGAGGCCGGGTGCCCCGGCGCGGACCGGGTCACCGGCGGGAAGCTCCGCGTAGACCCGGAAGAGGTTCGGCACGACGACGTGCAGCGTGTCCTCGAAGTCGATGAGGTCCCAGTCCTCGGCGGCGGTCGGAAAGGGGCGGAAGTCGCTGTTCCGGATCCAGGTGTCGAGGTTCGAGCCGAGACCGCGTATCGAGGCGTGGTCGGTGAACACCGCGCAGAAGCGGCCCGCCGACAGCCGGGCCCGATCCACCTCGATGAACCTGTCGAAGGTGCGTTCCGGGACCACGGTCCGCCTGCCGTACCGCTCCCGCCAGGCGTGCGCGATCCGTTCCGCCACCGCGCGCATGCCCTGCGGCTCCCACAGCCCGGCGGGGTCCTCGGGCAGTACGTCCGCCAGCAGTTCGAGGCGGTCGAGCGGGCTCGTCCGGCCGGGCTCGCGGACGCCGTCCTCGACCTCGGCCACCTTGAGCCGGTGGATCCCCCGCTCCCGGTCGTCGAGGTGCGGCAGGTATCCCCCGGCGAGCATCCCCGCCAGGGCGAAGGACGCCGCCGCCCGGCCCATCCCCGTAGCGTCCCGCAGCACGGCCACCGCGTCGAGGTCCCACGGCACCGGCCCGCGCTCCCGGACGAGGTCCACCAGCCGGCGCACCTGCCCCGCACCGCCCCATCCCCCGCGCGGGACGTCGGTCACCTCCTCGATCGTCCCCAGGCCCGGCGGATCCGCCTCCCCCGCCCGCAGGTCGACGAACTTCCGCAGCCCTCCGGCGGACCAGCCGACCGCGACAGCCGCCCCCCGCTCGTCCCGGACGGCCTCGGGGCCGCCCTCGGCCACCCGCACGAGCCCCGTGCGCATCCGGGCGCGGGAATCGGCGAAGGGGCTGTCCGCCCAGATCTCCAGCAGCGCGAGCAGGCGCCGGCGCCGCTCGTCGCGGGTGGGCTCCACGGCGGCGCGCAGCGCCACGGCACCGATCCGCCCGATGAACCGCGACCAGGATCCCTCCCCCGCCCTGCCCGGCCCCTCCCCCTGTTCCCCCCTCCCGGCCAGGTAGCGCCCCGTCCGCTCGATACCGGCCAGCGCCCCCTTGCCGCTCCAGTACCCCGAGCCGTCCACGAGACCGCCCAGCGCGGCCGCCACGCCGTGGTCGTCAAGGGCCGCCGTCCCGGCCCGCGCCGTCAGCGGCTCGCTCGCCGTCATCCCGTCTCCCCGTGTCCCCGTACCGCGCTCGAACACCCCACGAAGAGATCATGACGTACGGGTCCGACAACGGAGCACGGACTCTGACGGTCGGTCACCTCCCGGTCCGACAAGACGACTCCCGTGGTGCGCGGGCACCAGGGCACGTGGGTGGCTGGTCCGGGTGCACCAGGGAGAGACGGCGTCGGGGAACGATGCCCGGCGGGGCGCCGGAGGGGAGTGTGGGAGGCGCGCGCATCCCGCGCGTTCACCCTCGTCCGACGACATGAAGGACGTCCATGTCCCAAACTGTGGTTTCCCCGGTCCGTGTCCGGAGGCTGTCGATCGGTGCCCTCGGCGTCCTGGCGCTCGCCCTCGGCACCCTGCAGTCGGTGGTGGAGCCCGCGCTCCCGCTGCTGCAGAGCGAGTTGGGGATCAGTCCCGGCGAAGGGGCCCTGGTCGCCAACGCGTTACTCGTCACCGGCGCGGTCACCGCGCCCGTCGCGGGCAAACTCGGTGACCGTCACGGCGGGAAGCGGGTGCTGGTCTGTCTGGCGGCCCTGGTCTCGGCCGGTGGTCTGCTGGCCGGACTGGCGCCGAACCTGCCGGTGCTGCTGCTCGGTCAGGTGTTGCAGGGCGTCATGGTGGGTGCGCTGCCCCTCTCCTTCATCCTGGTGCGCAAACACCTCCCGGCAGGGGAGTCGCAGGTGGCGATCGGGGTGGTCGTCGCGCTGTTCACGGGCGGCGGCATGGTGGGGACGGCGGTCGCCGGGCCGATCGCGGAAGGGCTGTCCTGGCACTGGATGTTCGCGCTGCCGACGATCGCGGTCGGCGCGGCGACGCTGGCCGTGATCCGGCTGATGCCTCACGATCCGCCGATCCGGCCGGACGACAGGATCGACTGGCCCGGCGTGGTTCTGCTGAGCGGCACGCTGCTCGCGTTCATGGTCGGGCTCGTGACGGTGACGGGCTCCGGTCTGCCGCCCCTCGCGGTCGGTGCCCTCGTGGTGGCCGTGGCCGCCCTCGCGACCGGGTGGGTCGTCGTGGAGCGCCGGTCGGCCGCGCCGATGGTCGACCTGCGCATGCTGGCGAAGCCCGCGATGCGGGACGCGTTCGTGCTCACCTTCGTCATCACCGCCAGCTTCGGGATGGTGGTCTTCCTGCTCCCGCAGCTGTTCGCGGTCCCGGCCGACGGGTACGGCTTCGGGGCCGGCACCACCGACATCGGACTGTTCCTGCTGCCCGGCGCCGTCGCGGGGGCGGTGAGCGACTCGGTCGGCGGTCTCGCGGCGCGGCGTTTCGGTCCGCGTGCCGTGGTCGTCGTGGGCACCGTCGTCACGGCGGCCACGTTGATCACTCTGGCGTCGGTGCACACCGCCGCGTGGCAGCTCGTCCTCGCGAAGGTGCTGACCGCGTTCGCCGCGGGCGTCGGCACCACGGCGTTGCTCGCCGGCACCGCCACCGCCGTCGAGGCCGAGGACACCGGCATCGCCACCAGCCTGCTCGTGGTGACCCGCGTGATCGGCGTCGCCCTCGGCGCCCAGGCCGGCGCCGCGATCCTCGACGCCGGGACCGACCCGGTGACGGGCCTGGCGGCCGAATCGGCCTTCGCCACGGGTTTCGCCGTCGCCGGCCTCGTCGCCGCACTGTCCCTGCTCGTCGTCCGCATCACGAAGAAAGAGGTCCAGGCATGACCGCGAAGCGCACGGTTCTGATCTCCGGGGCCGGTGTCTCCGGGACCGCCCTGGCGTACTGGCTGCACCGGTACGGGTTCGCGGTCACCGTGGTGGAGAAGGCGGGCGCACCGCGCGACGGCGGTTACCCGATCGACGTCCGCGGGACCGCGGTCGAGGTGGTCCGGCGGATGGGGATACTGCCGCGGCTGCGGGACGCGCACATCGACTCGCGTCGCGCCACGTTCCTGGACGCCGACGGCGGTGAGGTGGCCTCGGTCAAGGCGCACGCCGTCGCCGGCAGCGTCGAGGGGCAGGACCTGGAGGTGCGCCGCGGGGAGCTGACCGCGAGCCTCCACGCGCTGGTCCGCGACGACGTGGAGTTCCTCTTCGACGACTCCGTCGACACCCTCGACCAGTCCGCGGGAGGGGTCGACGTCACGTTCCGCGGTGGGCGGCGGCGTACGTTCGACCTGGTGGTCGGCGCCGACGGCACGCACTCGCACACCCGGGGGCTCCTGTTCGGCCCCGAGGAGCGGTTCCACCGCTACCTCGGCTACTGCTTCGCCCTCTTCACCATGCCGAACACCCTCGGGCTCTCCCGCGAGATCGTGATGTGGAACACCCCGGGGAAGGCCGCGGCCCTCTACGCCGTCGGGGGCGGCGGCGACGAGCTGCACGCCTTCCTGAACTTCCACCGGCCGCAGCCGCCGTCGGACGTCCTCCGGGACCCCGACGCCCAGCGGGAGCTGGTCGCCGAGACCTTCGCGGACGCGGGGTGGGAGGTACCCGGCGTGGTCGCCGCCCTGCGCGACGCGGACGACCCGTTCTTCGACACGGCCGGTCAGATCCGTATGCCCCACTGGTCCCACGGCCGTGTCGCACTCGTCGGCGACGCCGCGTACGCGCCCTCGTTCCTCACCGGACAGGGGACGAGCCTCGCGCTGGCCGGCGCCTACATGCTCGCCCACGCCCTGGCCGCGCACCGGGACCACACCGCGGCCTTCGCCGCCCACGAACGCGGCCTCCGCGGATTCGTGGACCTGAACCAGGCCCTGGTCGACAACGGCGCGGCCACGCTCTTCCCCACCACGGCGGGGTCCCTGGAGCGGCGCAACGCCATGCTGCGCGGCCTCGTCACCATGCCCTCCGCGCCGGTGCGGCCCGCCCACTCGGCCCTCACCCTGCCGGAGGACTACGGCGACCGGTCGGGGCCGGCGTGGGCCAGGCCCGTCCGGTAGGCGATGACGACGAGCTGGGCCCGGTCGCGGGCCTCCAGCTTCGTCATGGCGCGCTGCACGTGGGCGCGGACGGTGAAGGGGCTGAGGTGCATCCGCTCGGCGATCTCCTGGTTGGACAGGCCGGTCGCGACCAGGGCCACCATCTCGCGTTCGCGCGGGGTGAGCACGGCGAGCCGTTCGGCGCGGTGCGCCGGGACGTCGTCCGGTGTGGCCAGGAAACGGGCGACCAGGGAGCGGGTCGCGGCGGGGGACAGCAGGGTGTCGCCGTCGGCGATCGTCCGTACGGCGTCCGCCAGGTCCTCGGCCCCGATGCCCTTGCCGATGAAACCGCCGGCCCCCGCGCGCAGCGCCTGGGCGACGTACTCGTCGGTCTCGTACGTGGTGAGGATCAGGACGCGGCTGGCACGCAGTTCCGGGTCCGCGCAGATCTCCGCCGTGGCGGTGAGACCGTCCACCCCGGGCATCCGGATGTCCATGACCACCACGTCCGGGCGCAGCTGCCGGGTGAGCCGCACCGCCTCCCTGCCGTCACCGGCCTCGCCGACCACGGTGATGTCGTCGGCGCTGTCGAGCAGCATCCGGAAGGCCCCGCGCAGCAGGGCCTGGTCGTCGGCGAGCAGCACCCGGAGCGTCATGGCGCGTCCCCGGCCGCTCCGTCGCCCGTCCGTCCGTCGGCCATCGGGTCCTCCTCGGTGGTCGTCGCTCCGTCGGTCCCCCGCGCCGTGTCCCTGACGGGCGGGAGGGGCAGTCGGGCGGAGACGAGGAAGCCGCCCTCCGGGCGCCTGCCCGCGGAGAGCCGTCCCCCGACCGCGGTGGCACGTTCACGCATCCCGATCAGACCGTACCCGGGCGGACGGTCGGCCGTCGTGGCCGCACCCGGTCCCGTACGGGCGTCCCCGCCGTCGTCGGCGACGGTGACGGTCACGCGGTCGCGGTGCCAGGCGAGGCGCACCCGGGCGCTGCCGGTACCGGCGTGCTTGGTCACGTTGGTCAGGGCCTCCTGGACGATGCGGTAGGCGGTGAGGTCCACTCCCGGCGGCAGCGGCCTGGCCGTGCCCTCCTGCCGCACCGACACCTCCAGGCCCGCGCGGCGGAAGGACTCCAGGAGCGCGGGGAGGCGGGCCAGTCCGGGCGCCGGTTCGGCGGGCTCGGCCGCGTCCCCCGACTGACGCAGCAGACCGACCGTGGCCCGCAGCTCGTCGAGCGCGTGACCGGTGGTCTCGACGAGCTCCCCCAGGCTCTTGCGGGTCTGCTCCGGGCGGGTGTCGAAGAGGTGGGCGGCGACCGTGGCCTGCGCGTTGGCCAGGGTGATCTGATGGGCCACCAGATCGTGCAACTCCCGTGCGATGCGCACCCGTTCCTCGGCCACCCGCCTGCGCGCCTCGTGGTCCCGGCTCTCCTCGGCCCGCCGGGCCCGCTCCTCCACGGCCTCCAGATAGGCCCGCCGGTTCCGCACCGAGTGACCGAGCACGCCGGCCACCAGCGGGACCGCCGCCATCACTCCCATCCTGCTCGCGTCCTTCCACGAGAAGCCCCCGGACAGAGGGGCGGAGGCGGCCAGCACCGCGGAAGCGAGCAGCACCGCGCCCGCCGCGCGGCGTTCGGTGCGCGCGGCGAGCACGTAGGAGTAGGCGGTGATCACGGCGGGGGCCACGATGAGCGGGGTCAGCAGGAGACCCAGGGGCGGCACCAGCACACCGACCGCGGTCGTGGCCGCCAACGCGGCCAGGGGCGCCCGGTGCCGCACCGGCAGCACGGCGCAGGACGCCACGGCGACGACGTAGGCGGCGGCGGACGGCGGAGCCAGCGTGTCGTCGACCTGCACCACGCCGCCGAGCAGACAGAGCGCGAACGCCGTCGCCGCGATCGCGGCCTCCCGCGGCCACGTGGCACGTGGTCGCGGGAGGCCGTCACTGGTGTGTGTCATGGCCGGCGGCCGGCGGGGAGCGGCGGCACCGCCGCGTCCGGCCGGGTCGCGGAGGCCGGGTCCCGCCTGCTCAGGGCCTCGCCCTCGATGTCCACGTCCGGCAGCACACGGTTCAGGATACGGGGCAGCCACCAGGCCCGGTGGCCGAGCAGCGCCAGGACCGCGGGGGTGATCGCCATCCGGACCACGAAGGCGTCGAAGGCGACGGCGGAGGCCAGGCCGAGGCCCATCGTCTGGATGGTCGGGCTGCTCATCCCGACGAATCCGGCGAACACGCTGATCATGATGATCGCCGCCGCGGCCACCACGCGTCCGCTGTGCCGGAATCCGTTGACGATCGCCTCGCCGGGGGACGCGCCGTGGACGTAGGCCTCCCGCATCCGGGTGAGGAGGAAGACCTCGTAGTCCATGGCGAGGCCGAAGACGATGCCGATGACGAGGATCGGCATCAGCGACATGACCGGTCCGGTCTGCTCGATGCCGAGCAGGTCCGCCGCCCAGCCCCACTGGAAGACCGCGACGAGGACGCCGAAGGCGGCACCCACCGACAGCAGGAAGCCGAGCGCGGCCTTGACCGGGACCAGGACCGAGCGGAAGACCACCAGCAGCAGGAGCACCGCCAGGCCGATGACGATGGTCAGGTAGGGGAGGAGGGCGTCGGCCATGGCCTCGGAGATGTCGATGTTCAGCGCGGTCCTGCCGGTCACGAAGACGCCGGCGCCCGTGTCGGCCCCGGCCTCCGGAACCGCGTCCCGCAGCGCGTACACCAGGTCCTTGGTCTCGCCGCTGTTCGGCGCGGTCTCGGGTACGACGGTGAGGAGGGCCGTGTCCCCGGCCTTGCTGAGCACCGGGTCGCCGACCGACGCGATCCCGTCCACATCCCGTACGGTCTTGACGACCAGGTCCGTGGCGGCGCGGGGGTCCACGGACTCCGCGGTGTCCACGACCACGGTCAGCGGGCCGTTGAAGCCGGGGCCGAAGCCCTCCGACAGCAGGTCGTAGGCGCGCCGCTGGGTGGTCTGCACCGACTTGGACTCGTCGCCGGGCAGCCCGAGTTCGAGGCTCAGCACCGGTGCGGCGACGGCGCCGAGACCGAGTACGGCGGTCACCAGCACGGCGATCGGCCGGCGCAGCACGAACCGCGCCCAGCGGGTGGCGAGCCCGGGCCGGCCGGCCGTGGCGGGCACCGCGTGCGGGCGGGCGCCGGCCGTGGCGGGCACCGCGTGCGGGCGGGCGCCGGCCGTACGGCCGGCCTTGCGGAGGGCGCGGGGCAGTACCCGCCGGCCGAAGAAGCCGAACAGCGCGGGGGTGAGGGTCAGCGCGACGAGTACGGCGAGGGCCACGGCGCCCGCACCGCCCAGGCCCATCCTGGTGAGTTCGGGGATGCCGACGACTCCCAGCCCGGTCAGGGCGATGAGGACGGTCGCGCCGGCGAAGACGACGGCGGACCCGGCCGTGCCCACCGCCCGGCCGGCGGCCTCCTCCGGCGCACTGCCCCGGGCGCGCTCGTCGTGGAAGCGGGAGGTGATGAAGAGCGCGTAGTCGATGCCGACCGCCAGCCCCAGCATCAGCGCCAGGATGGCGACGGTGGACGTCAGGCCCAGCGGCACGGCCAGCGCGGTGACCAGGCCGAAGGCGATGACCACGCCCAGGAGGGCGGTCAGCAGCGACAGTCCGGCCGCGGCCAGCGACCCGAGGGTGAGGACCAGCACCACCGCCGCCACCAGCACGCCGACGATCTCCGTCGTACCGCCCGGTTCCTCCTCCGCCTCCAGGGCCGAGCCGCCGATCTCCACGGTCAGCCCCGTGTCCCGGCCCCGGTCCGCGGCGTCCTCCAGGGCGCCCTTCGTGGCCTCGGTCAGGTCGAGAGCGCCCACGGTGTAGGTGATCGTGGAGTAGGCGATGGTGCCGTCCTCGCTGACGGCGCCGGTCTCGTAGGGATCGGTGGCCGACGCGACCTGGCCGCCTCCGTCCAGCGAACCGAGCGTGTCCTCGACGGCCGCCCTGTTCTCCGTGGCCGTCACCCGCTGCCCGTCGGGGGCCCGGAACACCAGGCGGGCCTCGGCGCCCTGGGCGTTGCCCTGCGGGAAGCGCTCGTCCAGCAGGTCGAACGCCTTCTGCGACTCGGTGCCGGGCATGGAGAGCTCCTCCTCCTCCCCGGCCGGCGCCACGGCCGCGGCGACCACGGCCAGCAGCAGGACGCCCAGCCACACACCGCCCACGAGCCGGCGCCGCCGGAAGGCCCACCGTCCGATCCGGTACAGATACGTCGCCACTTGCCGATCACTCCAGACACCACTGAGGGAGGGGAACGCGCGGGATCCGCGCGCCTCCCACACTTCCCTCCGGTGCCCCCGGCGGGCATCGTCCTCCGCCGCCGTCCTCCCCTGGTGCGCCCGGACCAGCCGCCCCGGGTCCTGGTGCGTACGCACTACGGGCCGACGCGGACCCCACCGCCGTACCGCGTCATGCCCGGCCGCCGCCCGTCGAGTTGTCCGCGAACTCCCCCGGCATTGTCCGTGATCGGTAACGGACGCATCCCGAGGGCACCGGACTCCGTCATGTCAGGTGGGTCCAGGGTGAGCGGAGCCCGACGGACAACTACGCGAGGGCGGGACGGACATGGCACGGCACGGCGGCGGGCGGAGCTGGTACGGCAAGCTGGTCGGGGCGGCGCTCGGAGTGACGGTGCTCGCCGTCGGCGCCTCGGTGTGGACCGCGCAGGCCGACCCCGTGGGCGGTTCGTCGCCGAAGGCGACCGCGTCCGCCACGCCGGGCGGTGACGCCAAGCCGGTCGACGTGAGCATCGCGCACGCCTCGGACGCGGGGGCGCGCGGCGTCAACATCACCATCGACGACGGCCCCGACCCCGCGTGGACCCCCCAAGTCCTCGACATCCTGCGGGAGTACGGGGTGAAGGCCACGTTCTGCGTGACGGGTGTCCAGGCCCAGGCCCATCCGGACCTCGTGAAGGAGGTCGTCGCGGCCGGGCACCGGCTGTGCAACCACACGGTGTCGCACGACACCGCCATGGACAGGAAGTCCGAGGCCTACCAGTCGAAGGAGATCCTCGACGCCGAGCGCATGATCATCAAGGCGTCCGGGGGCGTACGGTCGATGTACTACCGCGCCCCCGGCGGGGCCTTCACCCCCTACAGCCGCGAACTGGCCGCCTCCAAGGGCATGCGCCCGCTGGGCTGGAACGTGGACACCAAGGACTTCGAGCAGCCGGGCGCCGACGCCATCGTCGCCACCGTCCAGCGGGAGATCTCCAACGGGCCGACCGTCCTCTTCCACGACGCGGGCGGCGACCGCGCCCAGACCGTCGACGCCCTGCGCCGCGTCCTGCCCTGGCTCAAGGAGCAGGGTTACGCCTTCGGCTTCCCGGTGCGCTGAGCCCGCGGTCCCTCCGCGACCACCACGTCACGGAGGGACCGGTGTTCACCCGGGGGCCGTCAGGGCCGCTCGATGGTGATGAAGGGGTCCCACTGGAAGTAGCCCCGCAGGTTGCGGTGGTGGTCCAGGACCTGGAAGTAGAATTGACATCCTCCTCCTCTCAAAAGAGGGGGATTCCAACCCGGGTGGGTTGAGGTTCACGGGCGCTCGAGCGGCTGGTGGCCGCTGTCACCCCTCCGGCACCGGCTGCACGCCGGGGGCGGGGGATCCCGCCCTGTCCTGCCGCGACGTTCACTGCCGCGTTCTCATCCGCATTGCAGGTGAACCCGCAGGACACACAGACGAACTCGGCTTGGCTCTTGCGCGAGTCCTTCTCGATCCAGCCGCAGGCACTGCACCGCAACGACGTGTACGGGGCGGGGACGTCCTCCACCCGCCCGGGGGCCTTCTCACCGGTACGGCGGCGCAGCAGGCCCCAGCCCTGGGCCAGGATGCCCCGGTTCAGCCCCGCCTTCTGCCGCACCCGCGTACCGGGCTGCTCGACGGTTCCCTTCGCCGAACGGGTCATGGTCGTGATGTTCAGTTTCTCGAACCGGATCAGGCGGCAGGTGCGGGCGAGCATGGTGCTGGTCTTCTCACACCAGTCCTTGCGCCGGTCCGCCTCCCGCGCCTTCAGCCCGGCCACCTTCGCGTACTCGGCCCGCTTGCGGTCGCCGCCCTTGGGGGCGCGGGCCGCACGGCGCTGGTGCTTGCGGACCTGCGCCCGTTCCCTGACCGTGAGCTGGGGGCAGTTCAGCTTCCGGCCGTCGGACAGGGCAGCGGTGACCTTCACGCCCCGGTCGATCCCGACGACCTCCCCCGTGCCGGGCGCGTCGCTGGGGCCGGGGATAACGGCGAAGGCGATGTGCCACCGGCCGTTGCGGAAGGTGCCCCGGAACGTCTTCGCCTGCGGCAGCCCGGCACGGGTGAGGCGGAAGCGGACCCAGCCGCAGCCGGGCACCTTCACCCGCGCCCACCGCCGGTTCAGCCTCCGCACCACGACGGAGCGGCCCATCACCTGCCTGCCTTTGGTGTTCAGCTTCGGCGAACCGTCCGGATGGAACTCCAGAACCCGGTCGGTACCGATGAGGCGGAAGCCCTCGCGCACATGCCTCTTCCGCCAGGTCGGCTCACCGAACCCGGAGGCGAACCGGGCGTTCTTGGCCCTGGCGAAGTCCTTCAACGCCTGCTGCTGGACGTCCGCGTTTCCCGCGGCCAGCCACGCGTTCTCCCGCCGCGCCTCGGTCAGCTGGCGGCACTGCTCCACGAACCCGGGAGCGGACCTGCGACCCGGCCGCCAGTGCGCGTGCTGCTCGACGGCCAGATTCCACACGTACCGCGCGTGCGCGCAGTGCAGCAGCATCCGCTGCTCCTGCTCGCCCGTCGGGTACATCCGGAAACGTGACATGCCGCCAAACGTAATCCCGCCCCCCGCCTTTCTCTTCGCATCCGATCACACTCATCCGAACGAGCGATCCACCCCGCCACCATGCCCACCCCATGACCGAACTCGCCGCCACTCCCCTTTCCGGAACGCCGCATCGCTCTGAAGGCGACGCGGCTTCCCCTGCCCGGCAAGAGAGGTAGCAGAAACATCCGCTCTCAGGTGCGCGTCGGAGCAGCCCCGGGACGCGTTCGTCCCCGGCAGGAACGCCGGGCGCTCTCCGCCGGAGTCCCGGCAGACGTCCGGAGCCGCCGCCCGCGCCCCCGGGCCCCCGGCCGGGCTAGGATCCGGAGCATGGCCCTGACCGTGCAGGACGTGGACCGGTTCGAGGCCTCCAGGCCCCGTCTGGAGGCCATCGGCTACCGCCTCCTCGGCTCCGCGAGCGAGGCCGAGGACGCCGTGCAGGAGACGTTCCTGCGCTGGCAGGCCGCCGACACCGGCCGCATCGAGGTCCCCGAGGCCTGGCTGACCAAGGTGCTCACCAACCTGTGCCTCAACCAGCTCACCTCGGCCCGCGCCCGGCGCGAGACCTACGTGGGCGAGTGGCTCCCCGAACCGCTGCTCGCCGGCGACCGGATGCTCGGCCCCGCCGACACCGCCGAACAGCGCGAGTCGGTGTCGTACGCCGTCCTCGTCCTGCTGGAACGTCTCTCCCCCAACGAGCGGGCGGTGTACGTGCTGCGGGAGGCCTTCGACTACCCGCACCGGGAGATCGCCGAGATCCTCGACCTCACCGAGGCCGCCAGCCAGCAGATCTTCCACCGGGCCAGGAAGCACGTCGCGGACGGCAAGGCCCGTACCGAGATCGACGAGGCCGCCGCCCGGCGGGTCGTCGACGAGTTCCTCGCCGCCGCCACCAGCGGCCGGACCGAGCCGCTCGTCCGGCTGCTCACCCAGGACGCCGTCGCGGTCGGCGACGGCGGCGGGAAGGTCCCGGCCCGCGCCAAGGCGTTCGAGGGCGCGCTCGCGGTCGCGACGTTCATGCGGGGCCTGTTCAAGCCGGGCAAGGCCAAGCGCGACATCGTGGGCGGCTCGCCCGGCGTCCACGCCACGACCGCCAACGGCGACCCCGCCCTGGTGGCGGTCCTCGACGGCCGGATCGTCGGCATCATGTGCTTCGCGGTCACCCCCGAGGGCATCACCGCGATCCGCAGCCAGGTGAACCCCGACAAGCTGGAACGCGCGACCCGGCTCTGGGCTGCCGCCGACCACGGAGAACCCCTGCTCGTCGCCTTCTGAGCACCATGTGACCCACGCCACACCCCGCTCCTGTCAGGAAACGGCGGGCCGCCCGGTTCAAGGGGCGACCCGCCGAAGAGCCGACGACAGGAGCAGGGAAATGCAGCACCGCATCATCGTCCTCGGAGCCGGATACGCCGGAGCCGTCGCCGCCGGACGCCTCGCCAAGCGGCTGCGCCGCGAGGACGTCGCCATCACCCTCGTCAACGCCGAGCCCGACTTCGTCGAACGCGTCCGCATGCACCAGCTCGCGGTGGGCCAGGAGCTCAGGCCCCGCCCCTTCGGCGAGATGTTCGCGGGCACCGGCGTGGAACCGGTGCTCGCGAAGGTGACGGGCGTGGACGCCGACCGCAGGACGGTCACCGTCACCGACGGCACCGGGAGGAGCGAACGGCTGACGTACGACACCCTCGTCTACGCCCTCGGCAGCGGCTGGGACACCCACGGCGTCCCCGGTGTCGCCGAACACGCCCACGAGATCGCCAGTCGCCCCGGCGCCCTCCGGCTGCGCGAGCGCCTGGCCGGCCTGGAAGCGGGGCGGCCCGTGGTCGTGGTCGGCGGCGGACTCACCGGTCTGGAGGCCGCGACCGAGATCGCCGAGTCCCGCCCGGACCTCGACGTCTCCCTCGCCGCCCGCGGCGACCTCGGCGACTGGCTCTCCGCCAAGGGCCGCCGGCACCTGCGCAAGGTCGTCGACGGGCTCGGCATCACGGTGCACGAACAGACCTCCGTCACCGCCGTCGGGGCCGACCACGTCACCACCGCCGACGGCCGCTCCCTCCCGGCCGCGGTCACCCTGTGGACCACCGGCTTCGCCGTCCACCCGCTCGCCAGGGCCACCACCCTGGAGACCACCGGCACCGGCCGGATCGTGGTCGACTCCACCATGCGCTCCCTCTCGCACCCGGAGGTGTACGCCATCGGCGACGCGGCGCTGGTACAGGGGCCCGGTGACAAGCCGCTGCGGATGTCGTGCGCCTCGGGCGTCCCCACCGCCTGGCAGGCCGCCGACGCCATCGCGGCCCGCCTGACCGGCGGCAAGCTCCCGAACACAGCGCTGCGCTACTTCAACCAGTGCATCTCGCTGGGCCGCAAGGAGGGCCTGATCCAGTACGTCACCGCCGACGACCGCTCCGTCGACGTGGCCCTGACCGGACGCCTCGCCGCCCTCTACAAGGAGCTGGTCTGCAAGGGCGCCGCCTGGGGCGTGGCCAACCCGACCCTCGGCGTTCCGAGCCGCCGCCGCGCCCTGGTCCACGCCCCGGCCGCCCCGGCCACCCCGCTCAGGCCGGCGGCCTGAGCACGGCGGGGCCGTACGTGGCTGTACGTGAGGGAGCGTCTGGTGTTGTGTCAGGGCGTGGACACAGCACTGGACGCGCCGCGTACCCGCTCCTGCCTGCCCGGGGCGGTCTCCGCGCTCTTCGGAGCCGCCGTGGGCGGTGCCGCCTGGTCACTGGCCGTCTGGGCGCGCGCGTACTGCGACGCGGGCTTCGACGCCGGCGGACGGTCCGAACTCGACTTCCTGCTCCCCCCTGGTCGTGGGAGCCGAAGCGGTCTTCGGGCTCGCGGCGTGGGCGGCCGGCCGGCGTCTGGCGCCGCGCGTGCCGGCGGCGGCGCTCCGGGTCCTCCTGCCGGCGCTGCTGGTGGTCCTCGTGACGGTCTGGCCGGCCTGGTGGTTCCTCGCGACGCGGGGGACCCTGGACGGCTACCCCGGCGACTCGGGTCTCTGCCCGGCGAGCAACGTCCCGCCCCGGTGGCCCGCCTGGATCCCCGCCTGACACGACGGGCTCCTCACTCTCCCAGGGGCCCGCTCGGAGGGGCGGGACCGCGTCCTGGGGGACGCGGTCCCGGGCGGTTCTAGGCGGCCGGGCCGGAGCCGGGGCGTCGCTGTGTCCTGCGGCGGCCCTCCTCACCGGCGGGACGGCCCTGGCCGGCGGGACGGCCCTGGCCGGCGCGGCCCCGGCGGCCCCGGCGGCTGCGGGAGGGGGAGGACGTGGCGCGGGGGCTTTCCACGGGCGGCGCGGCGATGACGACCGGGACGCCGGAAGGTTCCTGGGCGCCCGTGATGCGGCTCAGTTCGGCCTCGCCCGAACGTACCTGGGTGATCAGGGGGGTGATGCCCGCCGAGGCCATCAGCCGGCTCATGTCGCGGCGCTGACCGGGCGTCACCAGGGTGACGACGCTGCCGGACTCCCCGGCGCGGGCCGTACGACCGCCGCGGTGCAGGTAGTCCTTGTGGTCACTGGGCGGGTCCACGTTGACGACCAGGTCGAGGTTGTCGACGTGGATTCCGCGCGCGGCGACGTTGGTCGCCACCAGCACCGTCACGTCCCCGCTCTTGAACTGGGCCAGGGTCCGCGTGCGCTGCGGCTGGGTCTTGCCGCCGTGCAGGGCCGCGGCGCGGACACCGCTGCTCAGGAGGTGCTTGGTCAGCCGGTTCACCGCGTGCTTGGTGTCGAGGAACATGATCACCCGTCCGTCCCGCGCCGCGATCTCGGTGGTCGTCCGGTGCTTGTCCTCGTCGTGCACGTGGAGTATGTGGTGCTCCATCGTGGTGACGGCGCCCGCCGACGGGTCGACGGAGTGGACCACCGGGTCCGTCAGGTAGCGGCGGACCAGGCGGTCGACGTTGCGGTCCAGGGTGGCCGAGAAGAGCATCCGCTGCCCGTCGGGGCGCACCTGGTCGAGCAGGGCGGTGACCTGGGGCATGAAGCCCATGTCGGTCATCTGGTCGGCCTCGTCGAGGACCGTGATGCCGACGTCGTCCAGCACGCAGTCGCCCCGGTCGATCAGGTCCTTGAGCCGTCCGGGCGTCGCGACGACCACCTCGGCCCCGGTGCGCAGCGCACCGGCCTGCCGGCCGATGGACATCCCGCCGACGACGCTGACCGGCCGCAGGCCCACGGCGCGGGCGTACGGGGTGAGCGCGTCGGTGACCTGCTGGGCGAGCTCGCGGGTGGGGACGAGGACGAGGGCGAGCGGTCGCCGCGGCTCGGCCCGCCGTCCCGCCGTACGGGCCAGTACGGCGAGGCCGAAGGCGAGGGTCTTGCCCGAGCCCGTACGGCCCCGGCCGAGTACGTCGCGGCCGGCCAGGGAGTTCGGCAGCGTCGCCGCCTGGATCGGGAACGGCGCGGTCACGCCTTCGCGGCCGAGCGTGTCCAGCAGCCGCGCGGGCATGTCGAGATCGGCGAACGACTCGACGGCGGGCAGCGCGGGCGTGATCGTCTCCGGCGGCGCGAACTCGCCCTGTACGGGCCGTGCGGCCGGCCGGTTTCCGGAACCCTTGGAACGGCGCGGACCACCGGAGCGAGGGGCACCCGAGCGGGGGGCGCCGGAGCGGGGCGCGCCGGAGCCTCCTCCGGAACGGTCATGGGTGCGGGACGTGCGGGCATGCTTCATGCGGAACCTTCCTTGATGGGGCGCGTACCAAGGAATTCCCGCAGCACATGGGCGGCGCAGAGAATCTCGAGACGAGCCGAAGTCGATGGTGGCCGGGCCGGGCCGACGGAGAGGCCGACGGAGGATACGTCACCGGCCGGTGAAGTGGTGGAGCCGCCCCGTCACACGCCCGGAAACGCAGCGAGCCGGGGCCCGCACCCCAGAGGTGCGGGCCCCAGCCGCGAAGTACGCGTCGGCGCCGGTGTCAGACGGGAACGATGTTCTCGGCCGTCGGGCCCTTCTGGCCCTGCGCGATGTCGAACGACACCTTCTGGCCTTCCTGCAGCTCGCGGAAGCCCTGGGCGACGATGTTCGAGTAGTGGGCGAAGACGTCGGGGCCGCCGCCGTCCTGCTCGATGAAGCCGAAGCCCTTTTCCGCGTTGAACCACTTCACGGTGCCGGTAGCCATGTCTTTTCTCCTTCGGAGGCGGTATCGGGAATTCACCCTGTGCGAATTCCGTGTCGCCGTGATGATCAACCCGTAGGAAATGAACCCGCTGGCAACCACACCTGCAACTGATACCGACACTAGCACGGTGCGATCGGCCCTGCGTGATCGCAAATTCCGTCCCGGGCGACGACCTGGGAATACGTGCCGTGCCCGGCGCTTATTCCCCCTGTAACGGACACGAGGGTCACATCCCGGGCGCGCGCCGGCCGCGGTGCGTCACCGCTCGGAGGCGTGGATCGTGGCGGTTTCGAGACCTTCGGAGGTGTGTGACACTCCGTCAGACATGGGTAATCCTCGCTGCCTCGGATCCGTGACCACTCAGGGGGACAGATGAACGACGGGTACACGAGTTTGCCGGGATGGAGAGGCGGGGACGCCAACGCCGCGTATCTCGACAAGAATCTGCTGCACATACCGGTGGAGACCTCCCTCGACGACTCGGTCCACTGGCGGCAGCTGCTCCAGCTGTTCGTCTACGCCTTCCTCGCCTCGGTCCTGGCGTTCCTGCCCCTCTTCTTCTTCGGGCTGTTCCTCCTTGTCGCGGGCAGCGGCGAGGGATTCGCCCTCATGGCCACGCTGGCGTACATCGCCTCGGGCGCCGCCTTCTGGGTGACCCTGCTCGGGATGCGCCTGGTCGAGCCGATCGCCGAATGGCGGGTCCTGCTGGCGGACCGGAGCGGATCCCTCGACTCGGCGTACGTCTCCATCGCGGGCACGCTCGCGCGTCGCTTCATCCCCGTCGACCGCGCCGAACGGGTCATCGCGACCGGACTGGGCCGCGATCAGGTCCGCAGCCGCCTGGTGCTCTCGGAGGGCAGGTGCCAGGTCTACGTCTCGGTCTTCTCGTACGGTACGAGCCTCTACCTGGGGTGGCAGATGTGGCGCTCGCGCCGCGGGTACGCCCTGATCGGCGGGTTCGTGACGGATCTGTTCGCGTCCGTCACGGGCCGTCTGAGCCCCGAGCGGATCATGCTGCGGACCGAGGGCGTGCGGGCCATGCGGGAGGCGGTGCACGCGGCGTGCCGGGAGGGGCTGGCCACGGCGGTGGACCAGGTCGTGGTGCCCGTCGGCTACGCCTTCCCGCAGGGACTGCCGCCGGTGCAGGCCGACCCGGCGAGGTCCGCGCCGGCGCCGGGCCTCGACACCACGGGCACCTGGGGGCCGCCCGCGGGCGGCGCCCCGGCGGGCGGTACGCAGCCCGGTATCTGAGGCGAATCGGTCATCGAGGCGACGGGGCCCGGGGGAGCCCGGGGATCAGGGAGGGAAGCGCGGATGGCCGGAGCCGCTCCGGAGGGCACGCGGGGCATCCTGCTGCGCGGTGCCCCCAGCGGGGAGCACTGGGCCCACGCCGCCTTCTCGCTGAGTCCCGCCCCGCTGCCCGGGGGCCTCTACCCGGAGTTCTCCGAAGCCCGGCGCAGGGCGGACCGGGTCGCCGCCGAGCGGACCTGGCTGGCGGCTCTCTGGACGGACCGCACCACCGCCCGCTGGGACCTGCGCTTCCTCAGCGATCCGGCGAGCGGGCGGATCGACACCGTCCTCATCGCCCAGTGGTACGGCGCCGACGCGGCAGCCGCGGTCCGGGCCGCGCGGGACGGGCTTCCCGCTCTGGCCCGGTTCCCGGCGCACGTGACGGGGACCCGGATCGAGGACACCGCGGAGATCGGGCGTCTGCTCGCCCCGTTCGTGCCGGGGCCGGGCGCGATCGCCGAGATCCGCAAGCGCATCACCTGCCGGACCCTGACCCGGCTCTGGGGAACGGAACGCATCGCGACCGCGGTCTCCCGGTTCGACGCCCACGACCCCTCCTGGGACCGGGTATGGGCCCAGCTGGCCGCGGAACCGCGGCGGACGGTGGTCAGCGTGTGTCTCGAACCGTGCTCCGCTCCCGCCGGACTCGCCGAGGGCCTGACGATGAGGGCGCAGGCGTTCGGGACACTCGCGGTGCCGGGACCACCCGATCCCTTGTACGGGACCCCCGTACCGGGCGACCCCTTCGCCCGGGAGGCACACGCTCTGTACGAGGCGGCCTCACGGCGTTGCACCGGGCGGCTGCACCGGGCGCGCGTCTCGGTCGCCGCCGAGGGGGACGCGCCGGTGTCCGACGTCCTGACCGGCCTCATCGGCCACACCCTGGCGCCGACGAGCTCCGGGGCGGTCGTCGTCCGCCCGCAGGACCGGGAGGATCACCGAGTGGCCTGCGGCAACCTGCTGGGCGTCAACCGGGACTGGCAGCGTGAGGCCTACTGGCAGGAGGTCCCCGCGTTCCTGCGGGCCGCGCCCGGGGGACAGCTGTGGCTGAGCGATCCGGGCACGGTGGCGGCCCTCGCCGACCTCGTGGACGCCGACGAGGCGGCCGCCGTCCTCCGCCTGCCCCACGAGGAGCCCGGTGAGCCCGAACTCTTCGCGCTGAAACGGCGGGCGCCGGACACCGCCCGCCACGGAGCACCCACCGCCGGCGCCGGTGGCGGTGGCGGTGGCGGTGGCGGTGGCGGTGGCGACGACACCGGCTGGACCGACTTCGGTACCGGTGGCTGACCGCCGTGTTCCGGTCCCACGGCCGTCCGGAACGGCCGTCGGACCGACGCGACCACCTGACACGACCGGCCGACCGACCACCCGACGCGACCGACCGACCAGCCGACCGACGCAGCCAACCGACGCGACCACCTGACACGACCGGCCGACCGACCAGCCGACGCGACCGACCGACCAGCCGACCAGCCGACCAGCCGACCAGCCGACCGACGCAACCAACCGACGCGACCACCTGACACGACCGGCCGACCGACCAGCCGACGCGACCGACCGACCAGCCGACCGACGCAACCAACCGACGCAGCCAACCGACCGACCGACGAACAGGAGCCACTGAACATGCCCGACACACCCGCGTCCCAGGCGCCGGAGAACGCTCTGACGTTCGCCTTTCCGGGGTCGCAGGACCAAGTGGACACCCTGAACCGGGACCTGGCGGACTGGATCAACGCCACGGACCAGCTGGGCGGCACGGCGGGTCTGCGGACCGCGCCGCCCGCCCCCGGCGAACAGGGCGACGTCGCCGTCGCCGTGGACATCGTCAACGCCTCCGCCGCGGTGATCGCCGCGGCCACCAACGCGTTCTTCCTCTGGCTTCAGCAACGGCGGCCGACCTACCGGCGGATCGAGTTCGAGGTCGTACGGCCCGACGGCACCCGGGTCAGTGGCGCGGTCGACGACGAGGACCAACTGCCCGCGGTCATGGACCGACTGTCCGGGTTCGTCGCCGCACCGCCCGGAGCGGATGAATGACCTGGGCCACGTGGCGTCCCGCCCCTGACGCCGCGTGCGCGCTGCTCGTCGGCACGGGGCGGCACGTCCGCCCCGGTTCCCTGCCCCCCATCCCGCAGGCCGTGACCGCGGCCCGGGCGCTCGGGGCCGCCCTCAGCGGCGACCGGGGCGTGTTCGACGCGCGGCGGACCGCGGTGGTCCCGGATCCCGCCGACACCCGTCAGGTGCTGGACCCCCTGCGCCGTATGGCCCGGGAACCGGGCCTCGACCTGCTGCTCTTCTTCTACTGCGGCCACGGACTGCTCGGCCGGGACGACCGTCTCTGCCTGGCGCTCACCCCCTCCGCCCGGACCGGCGGCGGGGGCGATCCGAACCCGTCCCTGCCGTTCGCCGAAGTCGCCGGACTGATGCGGGAGTCGCCGGCGAGGCACAAGGTCGCGATCCTCGACTGCTGCTTCTCCGGCCGCGCCCTCGGTCCGGACGGCCACGGCATCCACCTGCTCACCGCGTGCGGCCGTACCCAGAAGGCGCTGTTCCCGCCCGGGGGAACACTCACCGGGTTCACCGGGGAACTGCTCCGGGTCCTCGACGAGGGCATCCCCGACGGGCCCCGCCACCTCGGCCTCTCCGACCTCCACGACCGGCTGGCGGTGGTCCTGCCGACCACCCCCGCACCGCGGACCGGTCTCTTCCCCGCCGGGTACCCCGCGCCCCACCAGCAGACCGTCGACGGCTCGGGCCACATCGCGCTGGCGGCCAACCCGGCCCACGGCACCCGGCGGACACCGGCGGGACTGCGTGCCCGGGGCGCCTTCGCCCAGCGGCTCAGGAAACTCACCGAGCCGTCACCCGACACCCCCGTGCCCGACCCGGCGAGGCTGCCGCAACTGGTCCACGTCCTGGCCGACCTGGCCCGGGAGTCGGCCGAACTCCTGGGCCCGCTCGACGACTTCACCGTCGACGCCCGTCGCAACCACGCCGCCATGACCGGTGCCGCCGGGTCCCCCGGGCAGGCCGCGGCCCTGCTGTCCGCCCTGGCCGACGCCCTCCGCGCGCAGTCGCCCGGCCACCGGGCCCTTCCCGGAACGGAACGCGCCCTGGCCCACTGGAGCCGGGAACGCGACCTCGCCCGCCCCGCACACCGCGCCTGACGACGATTCGCGGGTCCCGAAAGAGCGAAGGGGTCCCCTTTCGGCGGAATCTCGTTGAATCCCAAAGCTCCTCATGCGAGGAGCTCCGCCGGATCGCCCCGGAGGCCGTGGGCGCCGTGGTGAACCACCGCCGCATCGTCGACGGACGCCACGCCCTCGGCCCCGCCCGGTGGCGCGCCGCCGGCTGGGAGTACCGCGCCCCCGGCCGCCCGTGACGAGAGGGTGCGCACCGTTCCGGCCCTGGGCCGGAACCCGGCGCGCCGGGAACCCGGAGGAGCGGCCCCGTCCCACCGGCTCACGCCCGGCCGGGCGGCCCGGGGCCGGTCCGTGCCCCGCGCGCGCCGGGGGTGAGAGGTCACGAGCGGCTGCCGAGGGCGTCGTCACCGCGGTGACGACGGCCGCGGGCCGACACCCCCTCGTGGCCTCGCCGCGGTGCGCGGGCCCGCTCGCCCGCGCGCCGTCGGCTTCGCACGGGGCGGCGCCCGCGCGGGACGGCGGTGGCGGTTCGGCGTGGTCCACCTGCGTGGTTCTCGTTCCGCCGGCCCGGTGATCGGGTGCGGAGGAGGCATGGGTCCACGGTTTCCGGAAAGGCGGAACGGGTTACTCCCATGTAGTCGGCAGCGGGGAGCGTTCTCGTTCATGGCTCAGGAAGCGGGCCCGGCGACAGCAGAAGAATCCGGTACGGGGACGAAAGCGGCGGAGCCGCGCGGACGCGTCAGACCCGACGCGACGGGCGGCCGGGGCTTTCCGTCCGCGGTGGCGCACAGCGGACGGGTGAGCGGCCTGGACGGGCTGCGGACGGTGGCGGTCGCACTGGTGCTCGTCTACCACGTGACCCCGGACGCACTGCCGGGCGGCTCGGTCGCCGTGGACCTCTTCTTCACCCTCAGCGGTTTCGTCATCACCCGGCTGCTGCTCGCCGAGTACGCCCGCACCGGCGGCGTAGCCCTGCTCCCCTTCTACCGGCGGCGCTGGCTGCGGCTCGTCCCCGCGCTGCTGGTCCTGTGCGCGGTCTGCGCGATCCTGTCGGCGACCACCTCGCTGTGGGGTTTCGACCACTCCCCGGAGGCGGCGGGGCTGTCGGCGCTGTTCCTGGTCAACGTCGTACGGGCCATGGAGTCCGGACCGTACGGCGACATGATGGGGCCGCTCGCGCACACCTGGTCGCTGGGGGTGGAGGAGCAGTTCTATCTGTTCTGGCCGCTCGTGCTGCTGGTGCTGCTGCGGTACGCCCGCGCCCGCACGGTGCTGCTCTGCACGGCGGTCCTGTGCGCGCTGCCCGTGCTGTGGCGCTTCGCCCTGTGGCAGCCGGACGCGGTCCACCGCATCTACAACGGCACCGACACCCGCGCCGACCAGCTGCTGGCCGGCGCCCTCGTCGCCGTGGTCCTGGCACGGCTGCGCGCCGACGATCCCCGGCTGGCGGCCCTGCGCACCTGGACGGGCCGGCTGGCCTGGCCGGCGCTGGGCCTGCTGGCGCTGGTGGCCTGGCGGATGCCGGTGACCGCCGGCGCGGGCTCCTGGACGGCCGTCTGGTACACCGTAGGGTTCCTGCTGGTGGCGGCCCTGTCCGCCACCTTGGTCACGGCCCTCGAACTGCGCCCCGCCCAGGGACTCTCCCGGCTGCTCTCGCTCACGCCGCTGACCTGGGTGGGCCGCAACCTGAGCTACGGCATCTACCTGTGGCACTACCCCGTCGTACGCCTGCTGGCCTCCCTCGGCATGAAGGACGGACTCCTGCCGGCCACGGCCGTACTGACCGTCCTGCTGGCCCTGCTGTCGTACTACGCCATCGAGGCACCGTGCCTGCGCCGGGCCCGGCGCCCCGCACCGGTCCGGATCTGATCACCTGCCGCCGCCTCGGCCGGGGCGTGGCCGCGTCCGCCGCCCGGCCCGTGCCCGGCCTCGCGCCGGTGCCGTCGCTCCCACGACCGGTAGTTCATGGATGTAAATCTGGTTCAGCGTCAAAGCTCTTGACGTGCCCACGGCAGGCCCCTACCGTCCCGGAAAGCGCTTTCTCCGTTCACTCACTCGAACGCACCGAAGAACTCGTCCCACCAGCCGACCGAACCTGGAGACGAACGATGCACCTGAGACCCGCCCTCGCCTGCGCCGGCCTGCTGGCCGGTACGCTCGTCGCGTTGTCCGGCAATCCCGCGCAGGCCGCCACCGTGCGGTACGAGGCCGAGGGGTCCTCGGCGGTCTGTACCGGCGCCATCGAGACCGAGTGGGCCGGATACTCCGGCAGCGGCTTCTGCAACGGCACCAACGGCACCGGCGGCTACGCCCAGTTCACCGTCAGCGCCTCCGCCGACGGCACGGCGACGGTCCAGGTGCGCTTCGCCAACGGCAGCGGCAGCGCACGCGCCGCGAACATCGTGGTGAACGGCAGCACGGTCGCGTCCGCCTCCTTCGAGGCCACCGGCGACTGGACGGGCTGGACGACGAAGACGCTCACCGTGCCGGTGCGGTCGGGCGGCAACACCGTCCGGTTCACGCCCACCTCGTCCGCCGGACTGCCCAACCTCGACTACATCGACGTGGAGACGAGCGGCGACACGACCACCCCGCCGCCCGCCTCCGCGCTCTACGTCGCACCGGGCGGCAGCGCCGGCGCGTCCGGCACCCAGTCCGACCCGACCACACTCACCTCCGCGATCGACCGCATCACCCCCGGCGGCACGATCTACCTGCGCGGCGGCACGTACCACCACTCCCAGACGGTCACCATCCCGGCCGGCAACAACGGCACCTCGGGCGACCGGACCGAGCTGGCCGCCTACCCGGGCGAGACGCCCGTACTGAACTTCTCGGCACAGAGCGAGAGTTCGTCGAACCGCGGGCTCGCCGTGAACGGGTCCTACTGGCACGTCAAGGGGATCGTCGTCGAACACGCCGGGGACAACGGCATCTTCGTCGGCGGCAGCGACAACGTCTTCGAACGCACGGTGACCCGCTACAACCGCGACACCGGCCTGCAGCTCTCCCGGATGGCCTCCGACACGCCCCGCGACCAGTGGCCGTCCGACAACCTCGTCCTGAGCGCCGAGTCCCACGACAACGCCGACTCCGACGGCGAGGACGCCGACGGCTTCGCCGCCAAGCTCACCTCAGGCCCCGGCAACGTCTTCCGCTACGCCGTCTCCCACAACAACATCGACGACGGCTGGGACCTCTACACCAAGGACGACACGGGCGCGATCGGCGCGGTCACCATCGAGGACTCCCTCGCCTACGAGAACGGCACCCTCTCCAACGGCGGCCAGGCCGGCAACGGCGACCGCAACGGCTACAAGCTCGGCGGCGAGGACATCGGGGTCGACCACGTCATCCGGCGCAGCATCGCCTACGACAACGGCAAGCACGGGTTCACCTACAACAGCAACCCGGGCTCGATGACCGTGTCGAACAACCTCAGCGTCGACAACGCCGAGCGCAACTTCAACTTCGACGCCGGCAGTTCGGTGTTCCGCAACAACACCTCGTGCCGCAGCGGCAGCGGGACGAACGACCGGATCATCGGCGACTCCGACAGCTCGAACCAGTTCTGGTCCGGCTCCAACGGCTCCCGGTGCGCGACCTACTCCGGCGCGCTGGGCTGGTCCTTCGCCTCCGACGGGCGGTTGGTCGTCACCCTCGGCGGGCGGGTCGTGACGCCGTAGGGACCGTGACGCGGCGGCCGGCCCCCGGTGGGAACCGGGGGCCGGCCGTTCGCCCTTCCCACGGCTTCCTACGACGTCAGGCCGATCTCCGCGCAGTCCGCCGCGTACGCCTCGGTGCAGATGTCCTCGACGGTGTAGACGCCGTCCTGGACCACCGTGGCCTCGATGTTCTCCCTCGTGAGGGCGACCACCGGGACCAGCATCGCCGGGATGTCCTTGCGCGTCGGGCTGTCGACCACGTCACGCGCCAGCGCGTCGAACTGGATCGACCGCTTCTGCACCTTCGCCACCGCCATGTCCGCGGCCCCCGTCGCCTCCAGCAGGAACGACTTGTACACCGTCATGTACTGCTCGCCCGAGACGATCCGCCGCACCGCCGCCAGGTCGGCGTCCTGCCCGGTCACCGGCGGCAGGTCGGTGACACCCGCGTCCTGGAGCACCTCGATGACGGCACCGGCCATGCCGTCGTTCGCCGAGTAGACGGCGGCGATGTTCCCGGCGCCGACCTCCTTCACCGCCTCGCGCATGTGCTCCGCGGCGACCTCGGGCAGCCACTTCCTGGTGTCGTACGACTTGGCGATGTCCACCTTGCCGTTCAGTTCGCCGAGCGCGCCCTTGCGGAACAGTGCCGTGTTCGGGTCGGCGGGCGCGCCGTTCACCATGACGACCTTGCTGTTCTCGGCGTCCTCGCCGAGCGCGTTCACGAGGGCACGGCCCTGCACCTGGCCGACGAGCTCGTTGTCGTGGGAGACGTACGCGTCGATCGGGCCCTCGGCGAGACGGTCGTAGGCGATGACGGGTATGCCCGCCGCCTTCGCCCTCTCCACGTCCGGTGCGACGGCCCCGGAGTCCACCGCGTTCACCACGATCACGTCGACCTCGTCGGCGACCATCTTCCGGAACTGCTCGCTCTGCCTGTCCTCGCTGCCCTCGGCGTTGGCGTAGACGACCTCGCCCTGCTTGTTGGTGAGGGACGAGACGCGGTCCTCGATGAGGGGGCGGTCGAACTTCTCGAAGCGCGCCGTGTCCTTGTCGGGCAGCAGCAGGCCCACGGTGATGTCGTAGCTCCTGTTCGGTGACGCGGACGCGCCGTCGCCGCCCACCGCGCCGACGACACCGCACGCGGTGAGCGACAGGGCCGACAGGCCGGCGGTCAGGAGCAGGGCGGGGCGGCGTACGGAGGCGGCGCGGGTGCGGGGGGTGGTGCGGGTGCGGGGGGTGGTGCGGGGGTTCACGTGGGGGGCCTTCCGGGCGAGTGCGACGGGGCGACCAAGTGACTGTGTCCGTTGTGCGGGGGTGCGGCAGCCATGCTCACGGCACTCTCGCGGGCTGCGCGGAGAATGTGCGCAGGAGCGGCACACAGACTGCACACAGTGGGCCGAGAGCGTCGTTAGCGTGGCTGTCCCCTGCTCCGGACCCCTCGCCCCGGCGGGCGTCGGAGTCGGTACGCCAACTCAGGAAGACAGCGGATGGACTACTGCTCCACGTGTCGCCGGCATCTGAACGGCGCCCTGGTCTGCCCGGGCTGCGGTGCCTACGCCCCCGACATCGCGCCCGCCGTCATCGGCGGCCGTACCGTCCCCGGACCGGCGACGGCCGCCGCGCCCGGTGCCGTCGTCACTCCCCCGGCCCCGCCTCCCGGCGACGTGCCGCGGAACCCCGGGCCCACGGGGACGGGCCGGGCGGCGCGGCGGCGGCAACTGGTCCGCTGGAAGAAGACCCAGCGGCGGGCCCTGGTCGCGACGGCCGTCGCCCTCGTCGGAGGCGGGCTGACCCTCGCCTCCATGGACCGGGGCGGCACGGACCGCGCCCAGGCCGCCACGGCACCCGATCTCCGTGGCATGGGCGGCGCCGAGGCCCCCGCGGACCGGTACGACGACCTGGACGTCCCGGCCCCCTCCCCGGACCGTACGGCGCGGTCGCCCTCGGCCGACGACGGGCGCGGGCGGACGGACACCGAAGCCGTACCGGCACCCACCGCCCCCTCCCGCACGGACGGCGCCGCCGCCCCGGAGACGGCGGTACCGTCGCAGCCGCGTACGGCCTCCCCGGACCCCGTCTCCCGCTCGGACACGGATCCGGGACCGGAACCCGTACCGGGCTCCGGGACGACCACCCGGCCGGCGTCGCCACCCCCGACCGCCGACGGCGACACCGGCCAGGACGAGAGCTCCCAGCCCGCTCCCTCCCCTCCTGCCGCACCACCGGCGGCCGAGCCGGACCCCTCCCGGCTCTGCCTCCTGGTGATCTGCCTCGGCTGACCTCCCTCCGGGGCGCCGCACCCGCCCCGGCCACGCCCCACCGCGCGGCCCGGACCGGCCCTGCGGAACAATCGGGACATGAGCATCGTCAAGATCAACGTACTCACGGTCCCGGCGGAGCAGCGCGAGACGCTGGAGCAGCGGTTCGCCGCGCGGGCGGGAGCGGTGGAGGGTTCGGACGGGTTCGAGTGGTTCGAGCTGCTGCGTCCGGTGGAGGGCACCGACACCTACCTCGTCTACACCCGCTGGCGGACCGAGGAGGACTTCCAGCGCTGGATGGCCGGCCGCGGCCAGGCCGCCCACGGCGGGGCCTCCGGTGAGAAGCCCCGGCCGGCGGCCACGGACGCCACGCTGTGGTCCTTCGAGGTGGTCCAGCAGGCCGCGCCCAAGCAGGACTGACGCCGGGGCCGCCCCCTCGGCTCGGACGCGGGGACGGCTAATTGACCCCGCGTGAAATGCACATGAAAAGGGGTCGGAAAGCAAAGAGCAGGGGCCCGCACCGAAGTGCGGGCCCCTGCTCCTGCAATCCCTGCGCCGGTGATCAGGCGGGGACGATGTTCTCCGCCTGCGGGCCCTTCTGGCCCTGCGTGACGTCGAAGCTCACCTTCTGGCCTTCCTGGAGCTCACGGAAGCCGGAGGTGGCGATGTTCGAGTAGTGGGCGAAGACGTCGGCGCCGCCGCCGTCCTGCTCGATGAAGCCGAAGCCCTTTTCCGAGTTGAACCACTTCACCGTACCGGTGGCCATATCAATTCTCCTGAGACAGTGCCGGGACTCGCACTTTACGAATCCCTTCATCGTCGCGATGATCACCTGCCCGGAGACCCGGTAGCAAACTGGCAACCACAACTGCAACTGGCGTCAGCCTAGCACGGAAGAAGTCAACGGCAAGCGAGGAAAATCACTGGAATAAAACGCCGGTGGCGTGTTTAGGGAAAGAGATTTTCTCCGGCCGGAGCGGAAATCCTGTTTCGGCGGGGACAGATTTTCAGCGGTGTCCGTGGACCGCCCCCACGTCGCGTCGGCGCAGCTCCTCGTTGGCGCGCTCGGCCTGTTCCAGCTGGTCCTCGAGGCTGACGATGCGGCACGCGGCGTCGACCGGTGTGCCCTGGTCGACCAGTTCGCGGGCCCGGACGGCCAGCCTCAGCTGGTGGCGCGAGTAGCGGCGGTGGCCGCCCCCCGAGCGCGTCGGGGCGATCAGCCGCGCCTCGCCCAGGGCGCGGAGAAAAGCGGGTGTGGCTCCGACCAGTTCGGCGGCCCTGCCCATGGTGTAGGCCGGGAAATGGTCGTCGTCGAGCCGGTCGGCGACGGGGAGCCGGTCCCGGTCCGGCTGCCGGCCGTCGGCGTACGGCTGACTTTCCGAGGGCATACGCGCCTTTCCGCGGACCACGGTGGGCACGGTCCGCCACGGGGACGGGTTCCCCACGGGGAACTCTAGTCGGCTCGACGGAAAACCTGCCGTGGCGGCGGCAGATGTCCTGCACCAGGACACGTACGGCGGCCGTGCCCGCTCCCGGCGGGTGCGGTACGAACCCATCGCGCCGGGGACACCACCGGATCGGAGGACCCCGACGTCCGGCAGACGGGTGGCCATGGGCTCGCCGGCGCCGCGGTCGGCGGCCGGGGCCGCGCCCCTCGGCCGGCCCCGGAAGGCCACGTCGACGAGGGTGGCGCGGGTGGAGAAGCGGCGGCGGGGCGTCGCGCCGCCGCCGGTCGGCGGGACGTCGGGCCGCCGCCGGTCGGCGGGACGTCGGGCCCCTGCCCGGCGAGGACAGCGCCCCGGCAACCGGCTCCGGCCGCGCGGAGCGCCCCGCCGACGCCGGGATGCTGTCGGCGAATCCCGTCGCCGTTCGGTATTTGGAGCATTCCTCCCGGCCCGACGCCGCTTATGCGGTGTTTCGCCGGGAGAAACGCTCCCATCATGGCGCCGAGACGGGCGCCTGGCGGCCGTCCGACGGATTCGCCAACGGCATCACGCCGGGGGCGGGGCGGCGGGACGCCGGTGCCGACAGGCGGGGGCGCGGGGGCGGGAAGGCCGGGGACGGGGGCGCGGGGGCGGGAAGGCCGGGGCGGGCCCCGAGCTGCACACGTGGGGACGCGACGGCCCGTCCCGGCCTTCCTCTGGGCGCAATCTGTCATGCCGTCCCGGTGGGCGCCCGCCGGGGCGGGCCACGAGCGTGACAAGGCGGGACATTCCAGGCGCTTTATCCCATTTCTTCGGCCATACTCGGAAGCATGAACACGGCAACGTATGTAGTTCTGGCCGCGGACACGCACAAGTGGGCCGTCTTCGTGGCCTTCCTCGGCGGGCTGATCGTGGCCGGTGCGCTGGTCTGGGCCGTACGTGTCGGGATGCGGTACATGGACCGGGAGGAACCCCGCCCCACCGCGGAGGACCAGCCGAGGCTGCCGGACGGCGGTGCGGTCCGCGAGATGCGGGAGATCCGGGAGCCGGACGAGATGCCGGACATGTCGAGGACCGGCTCACGGCTCATGCCCTACGAGCTCCATCACGCCGGGTCCAGAACGGGCAAGGACCAGCAACGCAAGCGCTGGGCGCCCGGATCCAGCGGCGCCTTCGGCAGCGGAGGCCCAGGAAACGTGTGACGTCACCGGGCCGGGGCGGCGTCCCCCACGGTGATCTGGATCTGCTCGCCCGACGCGCTCACGCCGTTCAGGGCGGCGGTGGCCTGGAGCCGGTTGGGGCCGTCCGGGAGGGCGGGGCCGGGGGCGCAGCTCCAGCGGCCGTCGGCCCCCGCGGTGTCGGTGCACACCTCGTGGCCGTCCTGGTCGGAGACGGTGACCTGCGCGCCCGGGTGGGCCGTACCGGCGATCACCGGCCGCGCGCCCAGCGGCACACCGGACTCCGGGCGGGTCAGGGCCGGCTCGGCCAGCCCCACGGTCACCTGACAGCCGCCGGTCGCGCGGACCGTGCCGGCCGCGTCCGCGAGCCGCAGGACGCATCCGCTCAACCGGGTCCCGGGCACCGCGTCCGCGGGCACCGCCAGCACGAAGGGGAAGGTACCCGCCCGCCAGGGCCGCTCCGCCGAGACCGCGGTGTAGACCGCGTCGCGGCCGTCGGCGGCCACGGCGCCCCGGTAGCCGGGGGCGTCGAGGGGGGCACCCGTCACCCGGGCCCCGGCGGGTGCGGTCAGGGTCAGCGTGGAACCGGTGCCGGGGGCGGGGCCGGTGGGTCCCGCGGCCTCGACGACGCCGTCCCGGCCGGGCGGGATCGTCACGGCGCCCCAGAGGACCCGGTCGCGCGCCGCCGGGGCGCCGTCGGCGGCGGACGCCCCGCCCGCCGGCCACGCACCCGCGAGGATCCCGGCCGCCGTCAGCACGGCGGCCGCCGCTGTCCTGCTGGACCTGTTCATCGTCGGCGGGCTCCCTGTACGGCCGTCACGGACACCCCCGGAGCCGATTCTGCCGGGGTGCCCGCGCGGGCCGCCCGCACTGGACGGCCGTACGGGTGGGCCGGGCGCGGAACCCGCTTCCGGACCGGACGGCGGGAGGGGCACAGTGGAACGAAGGACAGCGGAACGGGCACGGGAGGTGTTCCGGTGTGATCACCGAGCTTGCCGTCGAGCGGGTCGAGTTCACGTGCGGCGCGTGCTGGCACCACTGGAGCGTGGACTACGACGTCCAGCGCAACATGGACGGCCTCGGGGAGGAGTGGGAGTACTTCTACCGGGACAACACCGCCGTCCCCTCCCCGTACACCCCCGACGGCGCCCCGCCCTGCGAGCACTGCGGACGCCACTGGGTCGGACACCTGGTCGCCCGCCGTCCGGTACCGCTGCCGGGCGTCTCCGACGCGCCGCGCAGCCGCGTCCCGCCGGAGGGCCTGCACCGTCCGGAGCGCCACCGGGCCCCGCTGCTGGAGGCCGACAGCCATCCGCAGCCGCCCAGGGAGCCCCCGGAGGACCGGCCGGTCACGGCCCCGCTCTGACCGTCCCGGCCCCGGCGGGCCGGGACCGGGACGGTGTGCCGGTCAGCGGCCGAGCCAGGCCGTGGTGTCCGGGCCGAGGCGGCCGTCCTCCAGGGGTGCGCTGGTCAGCAGGACCTCGCCCGCCGGGAGGGAGACCGGGTCGGGGGACAGGTTGGTCACGCAGCGCCAGCCGTCGCCGCGGTCGAACTGCAGGACCCCCGCCGGGGTCTCCTCCGCCCAGGTCAGCGTCTCGCCGTCGATCAGCTTGCGGCGCGTGCGCAGGGCCGTGCGGTACAGCTCCAGGGTCGAGCCCTCGGCACCGTCCTGCGCCTCGACGGCGTACGCGGCGAAGGACGGCGGCTGCGGCAGCCAGGCACCGGCCGCCCCGAAGCCGTACGACGGGCCGGTCGTCGTCCACGGCAGCGGCACCCGGCACCCGTCGCGGCCCTTGCGGACGTGCCCCGTCTGTTCCCAGATCGGGTCCTGGAGGACCTCGGTGGGCAGGTCGGCGACCTCGGGCAGGCCCAGTTCCTCGCCCTGGTAGAGGTACGCCGAGCCGGGGAGCGCCAGCATCAGCAGGGTGGCGGCGCGGGCCCGGCGCAGTCCGGCGTCCGGGTCGACGGCGGGGGCGTGGCCGCCGGACAGCAGCCAGGCGTTCTCGTCCGTGCCCGGCGGCAGCGCCAGCCGGGAGGCGTGCCGGACGACGTCGTGGTTGGAGAGCACCCAGGTCGCCGAGGCGCCCGCGGCGTGCGCGGTCTCCAGCGAGTCGGTGATGACCCGGCGCAGCTCCTCCGCGGCCCACCCGGCTTGCAGGTACTCGAAGTTGAAGGCCTGGCCCAGTTCGTCCGGACGGGCGTACAGGGCGCGCCGCTCACCGGGGACCCAGGCCTCGGCGACGGCCATCCGGGGCGGGGAGTAGGCGTCGAGGATCTTGCGCCAGTCGCGGTAGATCTCGTGCACCTCGTCCCGGTCGTAGAAGGGATGGGTGCCGGGCGGGAAGTCGGCGAGGGCGCCCTCGCGGCTCAGCTCGGGGGAGCCGAGGTCGCGCAGCGGCTCGTCGAGGTCCTTGGCGAGGGCGTGCGCGACGTCCACGCGGAAGCCGTCCACGCCCCGGTCGGACCAGAACCGCAGGGTGGTGCGGACGTCGGCGCGGACGTCCGGGTGGCCCCAGTTGAGGTCGGGCTGCTCGGCGGCGAACAGGTGCAGGTACCACTGTCCGTCCGGCACCCGCTGCCAGGCGCTGCCGCCGAACACGGACTGCCAGTCGGTGGGCGGCAGCTCGCCCCGTTCCCCCTTGCCGTCGCGGAAGACGTAGCGGTCGCGGGCCGGGGAGCCGGGTCCGGCGCGCAGCGCCTCCTGGAACCAGACGTGCTGGTCGGAGCTGTGGTTGGGGACGATGTCGACGATCACCTTCAGCCCGAGCCGGTGGGCCTCGGCGACGAGCTCGGCGAAGTCGTCGAGGGTGCCCAGGCGGGGGTCGACGTCGCGCGGGTCGGTGACGTCGTAGCCGCCGTCGGCGAGCTCGGAGGGGTAGAAGGGGCTCAGCCAGAGGGCGTCGACGCCGAGGGCGGCGAGGTGGGTGAGGCGACGGGTGATGCCGCGCAGGTCACCGAGTCCGTCGCCGTCGGCGTCGGCGAAGCTGCGGGGGTAGACCTGGTAGACGACGGCCTGCCGCCACCAGTCGGGGTTCCTGGAGGAGAGGTCGGGCGTGGCGTCGGGGGCGGGGTGCGGCGGCCGGGGGTCGGGCGCGGTGGTGCGATCGGTCACGCGGTCTCCTCTGGGTGCGTGCGGGTACCGGCAGAGAACCTGTCCACTTCACCGTAAAAGCGAACACACCGGAAGTGTGGAGCCCTTCCCCTCGGGTGTGGCGCACGGCACTTTCACCCTGTTCGCCGGAACCGGACCGGTGACCGGCCATCCCTCGGCGTGCGCGACCGCCCCCGGTCCGGACTTCACGGAGCGGGCCACGTCCGCGTCGGGACCGACGCCCGCCGGGGCCCGCTCACGGGTGCGCTCACGCGGCTCGGACACACCACCGCGGACGCGACGGCCGACCCCGGGCCGACCCCGGGCCGACCCCGGGCCGACCCCGGGCCGACCGGAGACCGGACCGGAAGCCGGACCGGAGACCGGACCGGAGACCGGACCGGAAGCCGGACCGGAAGCCGGACCGGAGACCGGACCGGAGACCGGACCGGAGACCGGACCGGAGACCGGGCCGAGGACCAAGCTGTGGGCCGGCCGAGGACCAAGCTGTGGGTCGGGGAGACCTGGGCGGGGGTCGGACGAGGGTTTTCCGCCCGGTGCGCGCCGTGGTCCTATGCGGATTCCCAGAGCCCGGTGCCGCGCCGCGCCGACCGCTCCGCGATCCGCCGCAGCAGTTCCTCCGCGGGCAGGGCGCCGGGCCGCCTCCCGTCCCTGAGCCGTACGGCGAGCAGCCCGCCCTCGGCCTCCCGGGCGCCGAGGACCGCCTGGTACGGCACCAGCCGGGACCGGCGGATCCGGGCGCCGAGGCTGCCCTCGCCCGCCCCGGTCACCTCGGCCCGCAGGCCCAGCTCGCCGGCCCTCCGTACGACGTCGTACGCCCGTTCCTCCTGCGCCTCGCCCACCGGCAGCACCGCCAGCTGGACCGGGGCCAGCCACACCGGGAAGGCGCCGCCGTGTTCCTCGATGAGGTGGGCGACCGCCCGTTCCACGCTGCCGATGACGCTGCGGTGCACCATGACGGGGCGGTGCCGGGCGCCGTCGGGGCCGGTGTAGCGCAGGTCGAAGCGTTCCGGCTGGTGGAAGTCGATCTGCACGGTGGACAGGGTGGACTCGCGGCCCGCCGGGTCGGTGATCTGCACGTCGATCTTCGGGCCGTAGAAGGCGGCCTCCCCCGCGACGGCCTCGTACTCGGTCCCGGAGGCGTCCAGGACCTCGCGCAGGAGGGCGGTGGCCCGTTCCCACAGGGCGGGGTCGGCGACGTACTTGCCGCCGCCGCCCGGCAGGGAGAGGCGGTGGCGGGCGGCGCGGACGCCGAGGTCGGCGTAGGCGCGGGAGATGAGCGCGAGGGCGGCGCGGGCCTCCTCCACGGCCTGTTCCAGGGTGCAGAAGATGTGCGCGTCGTTGAGCTGGATGGCCCGTACGCGGGTCAGGCCGCCCAGCACCCCGGACGGCTCGGAGCGGTACATGCCGCCCAGCTCGGCCAGGCGCAACGGCAGCTCCCGGTAACTGCGGGAGCGGGAGCGGTAGATGAGGGCGTGGTGCGGACAGAGGCTCGGCCGCAGGACGACCTGCTCCGCGCCCAGCTCCATGGGCGGGAACATGTCCTCGCTGTAGTGGTCCCAGTGGCCGGAGATCTCGTACAGCTCGCGTTTGCCGAGCACCGGCGAGTACACGTGCCGGTACCCGGCCGCGCGTTCCGCCTCGCGGACGTACTCCTCCAGGGTGTGCCGTACGAGGGCGCCGTCGGGCAGCCAGTACGGCAGGCCCGCGCCCATCAGCGGGTCGGTGTCGAACAGGCCGAGTTCGCGGCCGAGACGTCGGTGGTCGTGCTGCACGGTGGGCTCCTCGTGGCCGGGAGGCGAGCCCCACGCGCGACGAAGCCCCGGGGCACTCGCCCCGGGGCTTCGTCAGTGGTCAGCTGTCAGCGCGCCGGGACCTGGTCCGGCGTCGTCGTGCGGGACGAGTGGGCGCGCTGCATGCCGGCGACGCTAACAGGAGGACGGGCGGCGGGCGAGCCGTTTTCCCCCGGGCGGCTCACCCGAACGACCCGCCGCGCTGGTGGGGCGGGCGGCCCGGTGGTGCCGTAGGAGCACGTCCGCTCGTGGACGGTCCGGTTCCCCCAGGAGGCACCCCGATGACCCATGCCCCGGCCGCCGCCCGCACCCTCCTCGCCGCCGCGCTGTCGGGGACGGCCCTGCTGACCGCGGCGGCGTGCGTGGCCGGCGACCGGGAGGTGCCGCGCGCACTGCCCGCGGGCGTGTCCGAACCGCCGTCGGTCTCCGCGCCGGCGGCTCCCGCGGCTTCCCCCGCCGCCCGTCCCTCACCCTCCGCCCAGGCACTGAGCGAGGAACAGCTGCGGGCGGCGCTGATCACGGAGACGGACCTGGGGGAGCCGTGGACGGCGAGCCGGGGCGCGGCGACCTGGCGGGACGGGATGCTCAAGGCGAGGACGGAGAACGCCGACTGCCGTCGGCTGCTCGACACCCTCTACACGGAGGAGTTGTTCGGCCCGCCGGCCGGACCGAACGCCACCGCCACGCTCGACGACGCCCACGACGACTCCCAGCTGCGCTACCAGGTCGCCGCGCACCCGCCCACCGACGTGGACCGCGTCCTGGCCTGGATGAGGACGCTGCCGGAGAAGTGCGAGCGGTTCGAGGCGACGACCGTCCGGGCCGGCGACCAGCTCGTCGAGGTGGCGGAGCTTCCGCTCCCGGAGGCCGGTGACGCGCGGGCGGGGCTGCGGCTGACGATGACCGGGAAGGCGTCCGACGGAGCCCCGACGCACCTCACCGTGAACCTCGCGGCGGTCCGCGTCGGCGAGGACACGATCACCCTCACCAACGGCGGCCTCGGCGCGGTCCTCCCCGAGGTCACCCGGGCGATGGCCCAGCTCGGCGCGGACCGCCTGGCGGACGTCGGCCGGCAGGCACGGGTACGGGTCTGAGGCGGCCCCCGCCGGAAGCCGGCCGGCGGTCGACTCAGGCGGTCCACCGCCTGCTTGGCCTCGACCAGGTCCGCGCCCGTGTTCTCGCGGTAGAGCTTGATCGCCTGGATCTTCTTGCCCCGGCGTACGAGGGCGAGTATCCCGTCCCTCCCCGGTATCTCCTCGTGAAGGTCCAAGTGCCGCATCACCGCGTCGAGTCTGCGCTCGACGCGGGCGGCGCGGCGGTCCGCCCGGGAGAGGTGGTCCCGGATCGTCATGACGCCGAGGATCACGACGCAGGTGAGGAAGAGGACGGCGATGTCCATGACCGTCAAGGGTGGACAGGCGCGCGGTCAAAATGTGTCGAAGCGGCGGCGGTGGGAGACCACGTCCAGGGCCACCTCCAGGGCCGTGCGGCCGTGGGCGAAGGCGTCGGCGCGCAGGCGGGCCAGGGCCTCGTCGGCGCCGACGCCCAGCTGGGCCATGATCATGCCGACGGCCTGGTGGACACGGTCGTGGTCGGCGGCCAGTCCGCTGAGCCAGGGTCCGCCGTCGCCCCGGAGGTCGTACGGCAGGTCCGTCAGCGCCACCGTCATGGCGCCGGCGACGAGCCGGGCCACCCGCAGCTGGCCGTCGGTGAGTCCGCCGGGGCTGCCGCGGTAGAGGTCGAGGGAGCCGACGCAGACGGTGCCGCTGCCGAGGGGGAGCGCGTACACGGCGCGCACTCCGGCACCGAGCGCCTGCTGGGCGAAGACGGGCCAGCGGTCGGCGCAGCCGGCGGCGGCGAGGTCGCGGGCGAGGACCGGCGCGCCGGCCTCCAGGACGTGGCGGCAGGGGCCGTCGCCCAGGGTGGCCTGGAGCTGGGCCAGACGCGCGGCCCGCGGACCGGAGGCGCCGATCTGTACGGGCAGCAGGCCGTCGCCGCGCAGCGACACGCTCGCGCCGTCCACCGGCAGCAGCTCGACGGCCACCGCGCACAGCCGCCCCGGTACGGCGGCCGGCCCGGCGCCGCGCAGCTCCGCGGCGATCACGCCGAGCACCCGCGCGTCGTCTCCGTCCGGCTCGCCCCCAGGGTCGTCCCCGGGCCGCACGCCCACCGCCTCCTTCGGCCGTTCACCCCCCGAAGCGAGCCCCGACTACCCGTCCCGCCGCACCCCGAAACGGTCAGACCGGGGGCTGGGCGGGCGCCGGGCCCAGCGTGGTCGTCCCGGGGGCCGTGCGGTGGCCCAGGCCGGTGCGGTAGGCGTCCAGGGCCGCCTCGACGCGGCCGGTGCGGCGCAGCAGGTCACCGAGGAGGCGGCACAGGTCGGCCAGGTCACCGGCCGCGCCCGCGCGCTCCAGCAGGCTCATCGCGCGCACGTAGTGCTCCTCGGCCCGCTCGGCGTCGCGGGCGTCCTCGGCGATGATCCCGAGCAGCCGGTGCGCCGCCGCCGCGTGCACCGCGCCCCGCTCGGGGGAGAGCCCGCCGAGCACGTCCTCCAGCAGGGCCGCCGCCTCCCGGGTGCTGCCGCGCCGGCGCAGTACGTCGGCCAGTTCGACGGTCACCTGGCTGCTGTAGAGGGACGCCCGCTTGGCCGACAGCATCGCCAGCGCCTCGCGCATCTCCTCCTCGGCGCGCTCCAGTTCGCCGTTCTGCGCGTACACGTAGCCGCG
Organism: Streptomyces sp. NPDC051740; assembly: GCF_044453165.1. Taxonomy (NCBI): domain Bacteria; kingdom Bacillati; phylum Actinomycetota; class Actinomycetes; order Kitasatosporales; family Streptomycetaceae; genus Streptomyces; species Streptomyces sp. NPDC051740. The sequence continues at coordinate 129,801 of NZ_JBITCL010000005.1, forward strand.
CATCCAGTGGCAGTTGGCCAGTTCGGTACGGAGCTGCAGCCCGCGGTACAGCTCCGCCGCCTTGGCCAGCGAGGCGTCCGCCTCGGCGAGGCGGCCCTCGGCGAGCAGGGTGCGGGCCACCGACCGGTGCATGCGCGCCACCAGCGCCGGGTCGCCGGACTGCGGCGCGAGCGCCAGCGCGAACTCCGCCGCCTGCGCGGCCCGCGCGTGCGCGCCCATGTCCATGTACGGGCCGATCGCGCTGGCGTAGAGCAGCAGCAGCGCGTCCGGGTCGTGCAGGCCGCCCCGGTTCAGTTCGTCGATCGTGGACTCGAGGAGGTAGACCGCGTACCGCAGTTCGCCCGCGAGGTAGTGGGCGACGGCCCGTCCGCGCAGCGCCGGCACCCGTGCGGGCAGCGGTGCCTCGGCGAGCCGGGCCTCGGCCCGCTCGAAGTACCCGCGTCCCTCGGCCAGTTCACCGGTCTCCAGGGCGCACTCCCCGAGCCCGAGCAGCGCGGCGGCCTGCTCCTCGGCCAGGCCCTGCGCCTCCGCCTCGGCGAGCAGCCCGGCGTACTGCTCCACCGCGGCCTCCGTCTCGCCGACGGCGAGCGTGCGCCGCGCCTCGGTCAGCCGCAGGTGCAGCTCGGTCACGAGCCGGGCGGAACGTCCGGTGGCCAGTTCGTCGAACGCGACTCCGAGACGGTCGGCGAGATGCCGTAACGCGTCGTCGGAGGGGCGCACCCGGCCCGCCTCCAGCGTGGAGACGTACGCGGGCGTGTACACCGGCTCCGCCAGCTGCCTCTGGGTCAGCCCGCGCTCCACCCGTAACTGCTGCACCCGCCGCCCGATGGTCGCCGGCTCGTCCCGTTCCCCCACGCCAACTCCCCCAGTGCCTCTTGCCGTTCGTGTCCGACAGCCCCTAGGTTAAACCGCGGATTAAACGTGCTTAACCCGTCGCTGTTGGGAGGCCGCCGTGCTGGAACCCACACGCACCACCGAACGTTACGCCCGTGGCCTCGCCGCGGCCGTCGCCGCGGTCGCGGCACTGGTCCTGGCGGCCAACGCGGGCCCGGCCAAGGCCGCCGACCCCGAACCGGACCGGCGGACCACGACACCGGCGGCGGAGACGG